>JAHEZC010000599.1 GCA_023251275.1 Parafilimonas sp.
AATTATCTCACCTGGCAAAGCCTATCTGAACATGGAATAAAAGATTACATCACACCCGATTCTGTTTTTTTAACATATGCTAACAGGCAACTCAATACACTAACTCATAATCTCAGTAATTATTTCACATACCAGTTTCAAACCGGAAGCCTGCAGCATCGCTTGATTGCAGGATATGATTTCATATCAAGCAGCACAGATCTAAATCAATGGAACGGTGAGTTGCCTGATATATTTGGCGAGGACAGTAAAATTGTAGGGACTTTCAGTTTGAAAAAACCCGTCTATTTCACAAGGCCTGTCAGAACTTATGAAAGAGAAGAAGAGGAAGAAGACGACGATGATGATGCAGAAGAATACAGCACATCGGGCTTATATGTACAGGAACAGTTAAGTTTTAAAAAATGGAGAGTACTCTTTGGACTGAGGCAGGAATTTTATTCCTCCGGGGAGGAAAATGATGACAGTACTTCGGAAGACGACGATCAGGATATTTTATTGCCAAGAATTGGAGTTGTCTATACAGCCAATCCGCACATCAATATTTTTGCAACATACAGTAAGGGCTTCGATCCTTTTGAAGCATCTTCTGTTGTGCAGGTATTCAATGCTCCTTTCAAACCTATTTACAGCGAGCTGGCGGAAGCAGGTATTAAAACTGATTTCTTTAAAAATAACCTGTCGGTAAATTTTTCTGCCTATTGGATTGCATTGAAAAATGTTGCAGTAAATGCAAACGATATTTCTAACCCTGATCTTTATGTGCAAAGAGGCGCAGAATTATCAAAAGGATTTGAGGCGGAAGTGTTTGGGAATATTCTACCAAATTTCAGCATCGCCGCCTCTTATGCATACAATATTGCAAAGGTCACAAAAAGTGAAGTGCTTACAGATGTGGGAAAAATAAAAGAAAATGCCCCGCGCAACACAAGTAATACATGGATAAAATATTCATTCACCAAAGGTTGGACAAAAGGCTTTAGCATTGCGGGGGGACATTCGCAGCAGGGACGAAGAAATACGCTGACGGATAATTTGCAATTACCTGCATATTGCACCTGGAAAGCGGGACTATATTATGGCGGAAAAAAATTCAACATGCAAATAAACATCAACAACATCTTTAATAAAACATACTGGACAGCGGCCTATAATTATGCAGCTAAATGGCCCGGGGCTCCGCGCAATTACATAATTACAGTTGATTACCGGTTTTGAAAATACAAATTATGATATGAAAATCATTCCATCTCGACCATCGCTTTGATCACACCGTTTGCAGGATTCAGCAAATCAGCAAAGTTATCTTTTACTTCATCAAACTTCACCCTGTGTGTTATGTAGTGGGATGGGTTTAGCAGATTTTTTTTCATGCTGTTCATTACATGTTCAAAATCTATACGCGTAGCATTACGGCTGCTCATTAATGTTGCTTCCCTTTTATGAAATTCCGGATGACTGAAACTGATATTTTCTTTTTGCAAACCCACCAGCACAAATCTACCTCCGTGTGCTATGTATTGAAATGCCTGATTGATCGCCTTCAGATTCCCCGTTGCATCAATCACAACAGTCGGCATATCTCCATTTGTGATATCAAGCAATTGTTCAGCAATATCGGTATCGGTTGCATTCAATACATGTTTCACTTTTAGCTTCTCTTTGCAAAAACTCAAACGTCTTTCATTCACATCCATTGCAATGACCTGTGCACCGGCAATGCCTGCCAGCTCCATTGTCCCAAGGCCGATAGGACCGGCGCCAATTACCAAAACCAATTCGTCTTCTTTTATTTCAGCGCGACGCACAGCGTGGGCGCCAATTGCTAAAGGTTCGATCAATGCTAATTCATCCTTACTTAACCCATCCCCATGAACCAATGAATATGAAGGAATGGATATGTATTCTTCCATGCCGCCGTCAATGTGCACACCAAATACTTTCAGATCAATACAGCAATTAGGCTTACTGCTTCTGCATGCGATGCAATTGCCGCAGTGGAAATAGGGGATAATTGTTATTGCTTCTCCTGCTGAAAAATCGTCTGCTCCATCAGCATCAACGATTTCTGCGCCAAGTTCATGACCGAGAATGCGTGGATAGGAAAAATAAGGTTGAGTGCCTTCAAATGCATGCAGGTCTGTGCCGCAGATACCAATGCGTTTAAGTTTCAATATGGCATATCCTTTTGACAAAACCGGTCGCGCAGTTTCCTGATACTCGAATGCTCCCGGCTTTATGCAAACCAATGACTTCATAATGCAGTTATAAAATTCAATTCTTGCTTTTAAAAGTGATCCTGA
>JAHEZC010000600.1 GCA_023251275.1 Parafilimonas sp.
GCTCTTACATAAAATCAATGCAGCGCATATTCAAAGTATACGCAGCATGGTTGAGGCAAAGGAAAAACAAAATGCAACCAGGAAAAAACTCAGCCCGCTTCAGCGCATGGACAAGGAAGATGAAATAACAGGCTGGCTTGATCAAAATGGATTGCAGGGAAATCACATTGTTGGTGAAACATTTTCCGACGCCGGATTTGCCGGTGAAGACCTGGAAAAAATAAAAGGCGATGTCGGCAAAGAAGCCTTTATACAGGTGCTTCAATGGCTGGAAAATTTATTGAGCTCCCGCAGAATTATGAAAGACCTCGAAGAAGCTTCCAAACGCATATCAAATTTAGTGGGCGCCATCAAAAGCCACGTGCACATGGACAGGACTAATGAATTACAACTCACCAATATTCACAACGATATCGAGAATACACTCACCCTGTTAGGCTATAAGCTGCGTGAAAAAAATATTACAGTGAAAAAAATATTCTGCGACAATCTTGCCGAGGTTCCTGCATACATAGGTGAATTGAACCAGGTCTGGACAAACATCATTGACAATGCCGTGTATGCCCTCGATAAGAACGGGGAACTCATAATTGAAACAAGCTGCAACAGTAAAAATGTAAATGTGAAAATTATTGATAACGGCGCCGGCATACCCCCGGAAATTATTTCACGCATCTTCGATCCGTTCTTCACTACAAAAAAAGTCGGGGAAGGAACGGGCATCGGCTTAGACCTTGTAAACAGAATTATCAAACATCATAACGGAGAAATAAAAGTAAATTCTATACCGGGCAGAACAGAGTTTCTCATCTGCATTCCGGTTGCGGAAATTAAAAAGGCTTAACCAATGAAACTTCCTTTTATCATTATTTTAGACGACGATGAGCAGGTACTGCGTGCCATACAACGCGACATAAGAAACGAGTATCGCGATGAATACCGCATCAGCGCTACTGACTCAGCGAATGAAGCGCTTGAGCTTATCAAAGAATTAAAGCTGAAAAATGAAACAGTGGCATTATTCATTTCTGATCAGCGGATGCCGGAAATGGAAGGCGTCGCATTTTTAGAAAAAGCCAAAGAGATTTATCCCGATGCGAAATTAATTCTGCTCACTGCTTACTCTGATATTGAAGCGGCGATAAGGGCAATCAACAAAGTGAAGCTCGATTATTACCTGCTCAAGCCCTGGAATCCGCCTGAAGAAAAACTGTATCCTGTGGTGAATGATTTATTGGGCGAATGGCAGGCGCTTTATAAACCTGACCATGAGGGCATTCGTATCATCGGTTTTCAGTGGTCGCCAAAATCGCATCGCCTCAAAGAATTTCTTTCAGGCAATTTAATCCCCTTTTTATGGATGGATGCGGAAAGCAACAACGACGCGGATAAATATCTTGTCAGCGCCCACGCATCGCATGCACACCTGCCTTTGGTCGTATTGAAGGATGGTTCATTTATTACCGACCCGTTATTGCCTGAACTTGCTGCAAGGGTCGGGCTGCAGCACACTGCTTCTGAAAAAATGTATGATGTGCTGATCGTAGGAGCAGGCCCTGCGGGATTAGCTGCTTCAGTATATGGCTCCTGCGAAGGGCTTAAAACGATTTTGATTGAAAAAAATAATCCCGGCGGGCAGGCAAGCAGCAGCGCAAGAATTGAAAACTACCTGGGCTTTCCAAACGGCCTTTCCGGCGCCGAACTTACTCACAGGGCGATTTCACAAACGCTTCGTTTCGGAACAGAAGTGCTTACCCCAAAGGAAGTAAAAAATATCCGTCTGCAGGATGGATACAAGATCGTGGAAATGACTGATGGTTCAGAAGTGCATTGCAAAGCAATTGTCATTTCAACAGGTGTGGCTTATGCCCGGCTTGAAATTCCGGGAATTGAAAACTTCACAGGCGCCGGCGTGTATTATGGTTCCGCCTCAGTAGAAGCACATGCATGCAAAGATCAGATCGTTTACATAGTAGGCGGGGGAAATTCGGCCTGCCAGGCAGCCATGCACATCAGCAAATTCGCCAGAGAAGTGAACATACTCATCAGGCGTGATGCAATAAAAAATACTGCTGCCAGTTACCTCGCTGAAAATATAGCAAGAACACCCAATATAAATGTGCTTCCTCATACAGAAGTAACTGAAGCGACGGGTGAAAAAATATTAGAGAAAATCAAGCTGAAAAATTCAAAGACAGGAGAAGAACACACAGTGACTGCAAAAGCATTGTTTATTTATATCGGTGCAAGGCCCGGCACAGAATGGCTGAATGACATTGTGGTGAAAAATGAAAAAGGAT
>JAHEZC010000074.1 GCA_023251275.1 Parafilimonas sp.
CCGGGTTGATTGACAAAAATGTAATTGGGTACAGAACCAGCCGCTTTCTTGCAGACAGGGTGGACACAGTTGCCAAAGAGCTTGATGAAATTGAACAGAAAGCTGAAGCTTTTAAAAGAGCAAATAAAATTACTGACATCACGGCAGCAAGCGGCGACTACCTTACTCGTGCAACAGAATATGATAAAATGGAGGTAATACAAGTCGGGCAGATAAGATTGCTTCGGTCTCTTGAGGAATCTATACGTAATTCAAAAAGTTTTACAGATATAATCCCTGCCGCAAGCGGAATTGATGAACCCACACTGATGTCACTTATTCAGCAGTACAATCAGACTGTACTCGATTATCAGGCACAATCCAAAATCAGCACCGAAAAAGATCCTACAATTGGAAGAATAAAAGATGAACTAACGAATATAAAGGGAAACATCCTTAAGAATATAAAGAGTATTGAAAGCAGTTATGAAACAAACCTTAAACAAATTGATGATAAGTACAATAATTTCGAAGGCTTAATTGCCGGAATTCCCGAGAAAGAAAGAGAATTCGTAAAATTAAAAAGACAAATTGGAGTCAAAGAGCAACTATATCTTTACCTTCTCCAGAAAAAGGAAGAAAATGAATTGTCGCTTGTTTCAAATATCAATAATACAAGGGTAGTTGATCCTGCATTTGACCAGGGAGTGGTTTTGCCAAAATCAACGCAGATCAAAACATTTTCTATTATTCTTGGCATTATCATACCAATAGCAATAATGCTGCTTCTTGATTTTTTCAATAATAAAATCTTAGACAGAAAGGAAATTGAAGAAGGAACCAAAGTCCCTTTGATCGGAGAAATTTCTTACAATAAAAAGCAACAAAATCTTGTATTAAATTCTAAAAGCAGAAGTGCACTTGCTGAGCAATTCCGTCTCATCCGCACAAATCTCCAATATATTATAAATGAAGATCATGCAAAGACAATAATGGTAACTTCTTTTATGAGTGGTGAAGGCAAAAGCTTTATTTCTCTTAACCTTGCCAGCAGTCTTGCAGTAGGCGGCTTTAAAGTTTTATTGATAGAGCTTGATTTGCGAAAACCAAAGTTTGTAAAATATCTCGATGTCAAACCCGAATTTGGATTGACTGATACAATTGTTAAAAACATGGATTTTGACAAAATAATTTATAGGTTAAATAAGCTTGATAATGTGGATATCATTACCTCCGGGCCTGTTCCGCCCAACCCGACTGAATTAATAATGAATGAAAGAGTAAATGAATTATTTTGCTTTGCAAAGCAGCATTACGATTATATAGTGGTAGATACTTCGCCTGTCGGCCTTGTAGCAGATGCATTCCTGCTCAATAAATATGCTGATGTAAGCCTCTTTATCCTTCGTCATAAATATTCTTTGAAGACAACTATAAAATATGTTGAAAGATTACATTCTGAAAATAAATTTAACCGTTTGAGTATTGTGGTAAATGGTATTATTGAAAGCCCTGGTTACGGCTATGGTTATAATTATGGTTACGGCTATGGTTATGGTTACGGCTATGGATACGGGTATCATAATGGGGGAGGATATTACCAGGAAGATACCGAACCAGGTACTGTACAAAAATGGTTGACAGGGAAAAGAAAGCGTTAATATTGATTTACTTTAATATATCAAAGACATTTACTCATTGTTTGTGAGTGATGTGGCGGAGTTATATAAATTTATGAACGAACAAAAAAAACATTGGTTTGCTGTCTATACCAAACCACGATGGGAGAAAAAAGTTGACCAGGTGTTGATAAGAAAAGGTATTGAAAGTTGGTGTCCTGTACAAAAAGTGGAAAGGCAGTGGAGCGACAGAAAAAAAATTATCGAAGATCCTCTTTTCAAATCTTATGTATTCGTACATATAACTGAGGAGGAAAGGCTGAGTGTATTGCAAACAGAGGGAATTCTCAATTTTGTACATTACCTGAGTAAGCCTGCAATCATAAGAGATGAAGAAATTCATTTGATAAAATCTTACCTTCTCGAAAAAGATGCAAGCATTTCTGTGCAATCTCTTTATTCTTTTGAAGAAAACATGAAGGTCAGTATCCGGCAGGGGATATTTATGGATAATACAGGGACTATAATACGATCAGGAAATAAGAAAGTTTATGTAAAACTGGAGAGCCTCGGGCAGGTGATGATTGTCGAATTTCCGGTAGCGTTTGTTTCTCCAGTTAATTCAAAGCAGTATTGAGTATTCTTATTATCGGCTTGGGTTCAATCGGGAGGCGACATCTTCGCAATCTTTTATCTCTGGAATATGCAGATATTTCAGTTGTCAGCCGCCTTGGCATTTTGCCAGATGAATTTTCTGCCTTGCCTGTGTATTTATCAATCGCTGATGCTTTCAGCAGCCATTCTTTTGATACTGCGTTCATTTGCACACCAACTTCATGGCATATCTGTAATCTGGAGGAATTGTTAACTAATAAGGTCACAAATATTTATCTTGAAAAACCGGTAAGCGATACTTATGATAAGATTGATCACATTCTTCAGCTTGCTTCCTCATACAAAAACAAAATTGTTGTCGGTTATGATTTGCATTTCGATCTCGGGTTACAGAAAGTATGTGAATTGATTCAGGACAATGTAATTGGAGCAATCGTTTCTGTAGATGCAATTGCAGGACAGCATTTGTCACAATGGCGTCCCTATGAAGATCATCGGAAAGGCATAAGTGCAAAAAAAGAAACCGGCGGGGGAGTGATGCTTGATCTGATACATGAGTTTGATTATTTAAGTTGGTTATTGGGCGATGTTTATTCGGTAGCTTGTCTATCTGCAAACTCAGGTGAGCTTGAAATAGAAACAGAAGAAGTTGCTGAAGTCCTTTTAAAATTTTCAGGCGGGACAATTGGAACCGTACATCTCGATTATTTCCAACAATCTCTTATCCGTAATTGTTTATTTACCGGGACCAAAGGGAGCATATTTTTGGATTTGGCAAACAAAAAAGTCACTTGGGTAAATGAAAACGGTGATCAGGCAGATTTCAATTATACAGGCTTTGAAAGAAATGATCGTTTCAAAGCAATTGTAAAAACTTTTCTTGAAAACGACAATGATGATAGAAGACTTACTTCATTACAGGACGGATTGAAAAGCCTGCAAATTGTATTAGCTGCAAAAAAATCCGCATCTCAAAACTGTTTTATAAAACTTTCTGAATTCACTGCATAATTTTCCATGTTTATTTTAGGAGCAATATGTTGCAGGGCAGGCTCAAAAGGTGTTAAGGATAAGAACATAAAATGCCTTGACGGAAAACCTTTGATTAGCTATACAATTGAAACTGCGTTGCAATGTGAGTTACTTGATGATATCACTGTTTCCACTGACAGTGAAACCGTCATGAAAATGGCTGAGCAGTATGAAATAAAAAATATTTTCAAACGACCCGCAGAACTGGCTACGGATACTGCTTCGAAATGGAATGTATTTATTCATCTGCTTGAAACTTATGAAATGCGGTCCGGAATCAAAATAGATTATATAGTTGATATGGATGTAACCGTGCCTTTGAAAACAAGGGAAGATATTGAAGGCGCTATTCAGACTGCGATTAAAAACCCTGTTGCCGATGTTATAATTACCGGGTATGAACCGGATAGAAATCCATATTTCAACATGGTGGAAATCGGCGATGATGGTTTTGCACATATAGTCAAACAACCACATGAATCCATTGTAAGCAGACAGGATGCTCCTGTTGTTTACAGCCTGACCCCGGCAGCTTATGTGATAAAGAAGGAAGCACTATATAAATATGAGCACTGGAGTAAAGCTAAATGTATAATTCATCCTGTTCCGCGTGAAAGAGCTATAGATATTGATACAGAAATGGATTTTAAAATTGTAGAATTTTTCTATCACGCTGACAAAATACTGGAGTTTGTTAATGTGCGTCAGTAATAATTATTTCCCTCACACTTGACAGATTTATTCGATTTATCAGGACGTGTTGCCATCATTACCGGCGGCGCCGGGTTGCTTGCCTCTGAGCATGCAATTGCATTAAGCGCTTATGGTGCAAAGGTTGTGCTCGCCGATATAGCCGAACAAAAATGTAAAGACGCGGCAGATGCACTGAAGAAGCAGGGTGTAGATGTATATCCTAAATTCTGTGACGTTACGAAAAAAGAAAGCTGGCAGATATTATTGGATGCAGTATTGACAGAATTTGGAAAGGTTGATATACTGATAAATAATGCAGGCTTTACCAATCAAAGCAAATCTGAAAATTTTGATAATGCGTTTGAAGATTTTCCCCTTGATGACTGGAATGCGATCATGCACACAAACCTCTCGGGAACTTTTTTAGGCTGCCAGGTTGCAGGAAAGCAAATGCTGCGGCAGGGAAAAGGCAGTATTATCAACATGGCATCTATGTATGGTGTTGTAAGCCCCAATCACCGGTTATATCCCGGAACCGGGATCTCACAGCCTGTTGCCTATTCGGTAAGTAAGCATGCAGTGATCGGGCTTACAAAATATCTTGCCACTTTATGGGCAGATAAAGGTGTTCGTGTAAATTCGCTTACACCGGGTGGTATTTTTAATGATCATGATGAAAAATTTATGGAAAGATTTAAGCAATTAAATCCTCTTGGAAGAATGGCTGATAAAGCTGAATTACATGGCGCTGTTGTTTACCTCGCAAGTGATGCAGGCAGTCATGTAATTGGCCATAATTTAATTGTTGATGGTGGATGGACGGTTTGGTGATTTAAAAACAAATATCAAAAAACAAGATCCAAAAAAAATCTAAACAGATTTGGAAATTCAAAACAAAAATATGATCTGGAAGAAAGAACTTTTTTGTTTGCAGAACGAGTAAGGAACTTTTGTTTGAAATTGCCTAAGAACGTTGTAAATAATGAATACATACCACAATTATTGAGAGCAGGCAGTTCTCCCGGCGCAAATTACATTGAAGCAAATGAGAGCATAGGTAATAAAGATTTTAGTATGAAGATTAAAACATGCAGAAGAGAATCAAAGGAATCGGCATACTGGTTAAGATTAGTGATAACAGATAATTCTGTTGAAATTGAAAATGAAAGAGCAGCATTACGGCAGGAAGCCAAAGAATTTGTTTTGATTTTTACTGCCATATTAAAGAATAGAAGTTGAGGCTTTGATTAAATCATAATGAGTTTATTTTAATTTATTTGGTTTTTGGTTTTTGTTTCTTGGAATTTATGAATTATCCTTCTATAGAAATAGCAAACAGAAAAATTGGTTACGATTTTGATCCTATTGTAATCGCCGAGATTGGCATTAATCATGAAGGCTCTCTCGAAATTGCAAAGGAAATGGTAGATGCTGCGGCAATAGCAGGCGCAGAATTGATAAAGCATCAGACACATATTGCAGATGATGAAATGAGTGCGGCTGCAAAAAAAATTATTCCAGGCAACGCTCATGAAAGCATCTATGACATTATGCAGCGATGTGCTTTGAATGAAGAAGATGAACTTGAATTAATGCAGTATGTACAAAACAAGGGAATGATATTTATCAGCACACCTTTCAGCCGGGCTGCTGCCAACCGTTTGCACAAATGGAATGTTCCTGCCTACAAGATCGGTTCGGGTGAATGTAATAATTATCCCCTCGTAGAACATATTGCCTCATTTGGTAAACCGGTCATTCTGAGTACCGGGATGAATGACATAGAAAGCGTATCAAAATCAGTTTACATATTGAGAAGATATCAAATTCCTTTTGCCTTGCTGCATACAACCAATTTATATCCAACACCCAATCATCTTGTCCGTTTGAATGCAATGGTTGAATTGCAAAATGCTTTTCCTGACGCTGTCGTGGGTTTGTCAGATCACACACTCAGTAACCACGCATGTTTTGGCGCAGTAGCTTTAGGGGCATCTATTCTCGAAAGACATTTTACCGATCATAAGGAAAGACAAGGTCCTGATATTATTTGTTCGATGGATATTCAGGAATGTCAGGAGTTAATTAAAGGAAGCAAAATTATAGCGGAGCAACGCGGAGGGCACAAAGAACCTGCAAAAGAAGAACAGGTTACTATTGACTTTGCTTTTGCAAGTATCTGCACTACAAAACCTGTTACAAAAGGAGAAGTTTTTACTAAGGAAAATATCTGGGTAAAAAGACCCGGGAAAGGTGGAATAGCGGCGGAAAGATTTGATACTTTGCTGGGCAGAACTGCATCACAGGATATAGACATGGATTCACAGATCCGGGACAATGATATTGCATGATTATTTCACGTATAACAATGGGGCTTGGTAACCAGATGTTTCAATATGCAGCAGGTCTTGCATTATCGCTTGAAAAAAATGTTGAATTGAAGTTAGATGTATTTTCCTACAATGGGTATAAGCTTCGCAAATACGAGCTTGATAATTTTTTTAATATTAATAATCGCAAAGCAACGCAGGAAGAGATTGCGAAATACGACTATAATCACCCCGTAAAAAGAGGATGGAACCGTATTTTTCCCGGTCGGAAAATGCGCACCATTGGTCTTCCTTATGAAGAACCATTTTTGCAAAGAACATTGTTGTCAATACATGATTTGCTATTACCATCTCATCAAAGAAAAACATATCTCGAACCACACTATCATTACGACCGAAATTTTTTTCAGGCAAAAGATGATGTTTACCTGAACGGTTACTGGATGAGTTGGAAATATTTTAAAAAATATGATGAAGTTATCAGGAATGCGTTTAGTATTAAGCGAGAATTGGTCAGTCACCTTGATGATTTTGTACAGGCAATCCGGCAGGTCAACAGTGTAAGCCTTCATATTCGCCGGACTGATTATACAGATCCTGAAGTGGTGCAATTGAAAGGTATTACCCCTGTACAGTATTATCTTGATGCTGTTCAATACATACAGCAAAAAAGAGATGACATAGTTATATATGCCTTCTCTGATGATATAAGCTGGGCGAAAGAAAATCTCAAACCTGGCGGTTTAAAAATTCATTTTGTTGATCATATGGTATCAAATTCAGCTATCGAAGATTTTTACCTTATGACACAGTGCGGAGACAATATTATTACCAACAGTACATTTAGTTGGTGGGCTGCATACCTTAATGGTAATGAAAATAAGATAGTTGTTTGTCCAAAAAAATGGTACAGCAAAACATCGCACTTTAATTATAAAGATGTGTATCCAACATCATGGGTCAGGATTGACAACTGACAGAATGCAGACGAAATGAATATTTCCCAAACGTTCTTTCAAAAATAATTCAATCCTGTATTTCATGAATCAAAAAGTGCCTTTTGATTTAAGAGTTTCCAATTTTTTGTTGAGAAGCCTCAAAAACTATAAAAAAAAACGTCAGCACAATATTCAAAAAAAGAAAGATAGAGAATGGATAAATTTATTTGGCAGCAATTCATCTCTTACACATCATTTAACAGATGATATTCGAATTAAGCTCTACAGAGACAGCATTCTTTCAGGAATGATATATGATGGCTTTGAAGAATCTGAAATTGGGTTTTTACAAAAAGTATTGCGGGAAGGAGATATTTTTTTTGATGTAGGAGCCAATATAGGTTTATTCTCTCTTTATGCAGCATCGTTGGTTGGCAAAGATGGAAAAGTGTGGGCATTTGAACCTGCTCCGATAACTTTTTCCCGGTTAAAAGAAAATATTTTGCTGAACGATTTTGTGCAGGTTGAAACTTTGAATATTGGTATATCTGATAAAGCGGGTGAAGAATATCTGCATATTTCTGAAGATGGCAGGGATGGCTGGAATACGTTCGCAAATGGTAATGCGGATTTATTTTCTGCTGGAATGAATGTAACAGTAGATAGCCTGGACAATTTTGTTGTACAGCACAATATTGATATTTCGAAAATTAAGCTTATTAAAATTGACGTGGAAGGATGGGAGGTGCCCGTAATAAAAGGTATGAAAAAAATTATGCGGGAAAATAATAATGCAATCTTATTGGCAGAATTTACACAAAAAAACAGCCTCGCAGCAGGATTTAATTGTTACCAGTTATATGACCTTGTTTCAGATATGGGCTTTTCCTGGTTTTCGTATAATTCGCAAAAGAATTTATTATTCCCTGAAAAAAAGCGGGTGGAATATCCATACATAAATCTCATAGCTACGGGGAATGTAGAAGCACTGAGCAGGTACGTGCCTGTCCGCCAGGCGTAAATTGATTTCTCCTATAGTGAAATTTTTTAATCGTATAAACTTTTTTTTATACCGGCAGTATAAAAAAATAAACAGGCGTAAAAAAATAAATGACCATTGGAGGAAGCGGATACAGCTCGTTCTTGAAGCGCCTGATAATCGTAAAATAAAGAGAGTAAAAGATGCCGGACAAATTATAGGCGATTATCAAATTATGCATAATGGGCTTCGGATACTGAGAGGAAGTTATTATGGGAACCCTATGGCTGTGATGTTGAAAAAAAATAAAGGCGTTCATGAGCCACAGGAAGAATTTGTTTTCCAGGAGATAATCTCTTTATTGCACAGTGCCCCGGTAAT
>JAHEZC010000075.1 GCA_023251275.1 Parafilimonas sp.
ACCAGTTAGGTTATGGCAGTGAAAGCGAGGCTAATTTCGCAGGCTATCTTGCTGCAAAATCATCGGCTGAGAATTCATTTCGCTATTCCGTATATTTTGATTTGTTTATTTATGCCAACAGTGAATTATTTATGCGGGACAGTATTGCGGCAAAAGAAAATTTCAAATTACTGGATACTCTCGTTATGCATGATATCATTGTTTACAGGAATTTTTTAGCTGCGCATAAAAACCCGGTTGAACCTATAATCAGAATGTTTTACGGGGAATATTTAAAGGCTAATAATCAACCAAAAGGATTACAGACTTATGATGAAGTGGTTGGATGGCTTATTGCATATCAGAAGAAGTATGGGGAGTTGTGAGTCAGAAAGTCGGGAAGTCAGTGAGTCTGAAAGTATGGAAGCAGCGAACCAGAAAATTCTTTGAACGCTGGTAAAGCAGATCTCATTTTAAAATAACTGTTCCTAACTGTTGCGTTATTTTGACTTCCATCTCTTTTAATTCTTTGTGAATCTTTACGAGGCGCATTTGTTCGTCAATATCTTTTGATTGCTCAATATCTCTTTGATTCTCTCCAAACATTTTTTTGATCTTATGCAGCTTGAAATAATTCAGGCTCATTAAAACATCCTGCAGGCTGTTATCTTTGTTGAGAATGTTCATATTTTCCATCACTTCATCCCATCGCTGGCTTAGCTCAAAGGGAAAGAAAGTTGCAGTGACCACCATGTTTCTTATGCGGTCATCTTCATGATATAACAATGTTTTTGCGGTGGGCTCAAAGCCTTGCTGGTATTGTGTTTTATAGGTTTCATATAAATACCTGAGCTCGGAATTATCAAAATAAAACTGTTCAATTTCATTAAAAATATATTGCGCAATGGTTCTTTCTTCATCCCAGGAGTTTAATCCATATTCAAGCAGTACACGCAAGAGGTTGCGCTCCTGCAATTCATCCTGCTGCAGGAGCAGGTCCGTATCGTCAAAATTTTGTACTGTGTTCTCTGAATTTTGCTGCAAATTTTTTGCGTCTTCAAAAGCGGTACGTTTCTCCTCCTGGTTTACTCTGTCACGCTTATATTTATTTACAAGTGTGGTAAATCCTGTTTCATCAATCCGCAATAATGAAGCACATTGTTTAATGTATTCCTGCTGTTTGGTGAAATCCTCGGCTCGGCTTATCCTGCTAAGTGTTTCTGCTATTTTATTGACTGTATCATTTTTTTTGTTTACATCATCTCCAGCTTCCTTCAGCATCACTTCAAGCTGAAAAAGAATGAAGTCTTTTTTATTGCCGGCAACAAATTCTCTAAAGCCATTTGCCCCAAGTTTCTGTACATAACTGTCGGGATCTTCATTACCGGGTATCAGTACGAGCTTTACATTCAGGCTTTCTTCCAAAGCCATGTCAAGCCCGCGCAACGCCGCTTTAATGCCCGCTTCATCACCATCATAAATAATCGTAAGATTGTTGGTATATTTTTTAATAATGCGAAGCTGATCAGTCGTGAGCGATGTACCGCCGCTTGCCACAGCATTTTCAATTCCTGCCTGGTGCAAAGAAATTACATCAGTATAACCTTCTACCAATAAACACTCATCTTGTTTATCAATTGATTGACGTGCAAAATAAGACCCATATAGAATTTTACTCTTTGAATAGATTTCATTCTCCGGTGTGTTGATATATTTCGGGGCTTTATCTGCTTTGCCAATTATTCTTGCACCAAAGCCAAGGATTTTTCCTGTATTATTATGAACAGGAAAGATGATACGGCCGCGATAATTATCCATTAACTCATCATTCCGGTTTACTACCAATCCTGTCTTTAATAGCAGATCGCCGCTGAATTGATTATTCAGGGCTGCTGTTGTAAATGCATTTTTTTCCTGTGGATCATACCCAAGCTGAAACTTTCGGATAATGTCTTCGGTAAACCCTCTTTCTTCGAGGTAGCTCATGGCATTTGCCTGGCCTTCATTGGAAAGGAAGAGTTGTTCAGTGAAAAATTTCTGCGCAAAATTATTAATGATATATAAGCTGTCGGCGACCTGCTGCTGTTGTTTTACTTCATCTGTGACTTCCGTTTCTTCAATCTCCACATTGTAGCGGTGCGCAAGCCAGCGTAAGGCTTCTGCATAACTGTATTTTTCATGCTCCATCAGAAAAGTAATGGTGTTGCCGCTTTTACCACAGCCGAAGCATTTATAAATTTCCTTCGATGGAGAAACTGTAAAGGATGGAGTTTTTTCATTGTGAAAAGGGCAGAGACCGAGATAATTTGCACCGCGTTTTTTCAATTTTACAAATTCGCCTACTACGTCAATGATATCTAAGCGGCTGGTGATTTGCTGTATCGTCTGCGGAGAGATCATGTATATTGCGAATATCGTTATTTGTTAGAAGATCGAAAAGTAAGAAAGCAGAATGTGGGAAAGAATGTGTACTAACTCTGCATAAATTCCCCTGCATCAAAATCAGATTTTATTCATGCTGTATTCGCAATTTGCGTTCATTACAACACCAGCTTTAAAATTAAGGCTCCGATTGCATACAGGCAGGTAATAAAAAAAATACCCCTTGCTGTTTTATCCCTGTGGGTATTGATGTAAATGGTGAACAATACGGCGTTGGTGATAAGCGAAAAGCTTACAATGCCTGTAATAAGAGATCTTTGAATAGCAAGCACAGTAAAAAATTCTTTAATGCTGTATGTTGGATAGAATTTCCAGAAATAATAAATCAGCATGCCGAAGAACGGTGCTATCATGCCGAGAATAAGTCCTAAAATGAGTTTATTTTTTTTCAATTGTTAAGTGGTTAAGGATTTTTCTAATTTTAGTTTCAGTTGTACATGTGTTAAATCAAATGTTACCGGCACCACGCTGATGTAATTATTTTTCAATGCCCATACATCGGTGTCTTTGCCTTTATCAAAATTCACAAATTCTCCCGTAAGCCAATAATATTTTCTGCCCGACGGATCGTGACGCTCATCAAATCTTTCATCATATTTTGCATAAGCCTGGCGGCAGACCTTTAACCCTTTGAGTAAAATCTCCGGCACAGCAGGTATATTTACATTGAGACAAAGATGCTTATCAAATTTTTTTTTCAATAATTGATCAACCAGGATTTTGGCATATTTCTGCGCTCCTGAAAAATCTGCTTCAATGCCGAAATCAAGCAGGCTGAAACCCACACTTGGAATACTTTCTATGGAGGCCTCGAGTGCAGCGCTCATAGTGCCTGAATAAATTACATTGATCGAATGATTTGCACCATGATTGATACCGCTCAGGCAGATATCGGGTTTACGGTGCAGCACTTTATCAACCGCAAGTTTTACACAATCTACCGGTGTACCACTGCATTGCCAGGCCTCTACACCCGGAAACTGGTGCACAGGATGAAGCCGCAAGGGTTGCCCGATGGTAATAGCATGTCCCATGCCGCTTTGCGGTTTATCTGGCGCCACCACCACTACTTTGCCCAGTTCCTTTACTGCTTCTACCAAACACCTGATACCAGGCGCTGCAATTCCATCATCATTCGTGACTAAAATAACCGGTGCTTGTTTCCTTGCCTTTGATTTTGTCATAGAATTTGCAAGATACAAAAGTAGCAGATGGGAAAAATAACCGGGTAAAAAAAAGCAGTGTGTCCAACATACGTATTGACAAGCAGATTATAAAACAGGTTAAGCTATGGATGAGCGCTAATTTATTTTTTCTTGGTACCCTTAGGTGCAAAAATTGCAAACATCCTTTTGTTTCCTTCCATTTTGGGCATGCTTTCGAGAATTCCTGCTTCGGCAAGGCGCTCTGCAAATTTCAGCAGCAGTAATTCACCCCTGTCCTTAAACATGATAGCTCTTCCCTTAAACTGTACATAGGCTTTAACCTTATTTCCTTCTTTGAGGAATTTTTCAGCGTGACGGGACTTAAAATCAAAATCATGGTCATCAGTGCCGGGTGTAAAACGAATTTCCTTTACTTCACTTTGCTTGGCGTTGGCCTTCATCTCTTTTTCTTTACGTTTTTTTTCGTAAAGAAATTTTTTATAGTCAATCACTTTGCAGACGGGCGGGTCAGCATTAGGAGAAATTTCTACGAGATCGAGCTCCTGTTGTTGAGCAATTTTTCTTGCTTCTTCCGTAGGATAAACGCCAACAGTAACATTGTCTCCTACCAAACGTACCTGCGGTACTCTTATTCTGTCATTAATACGGTGTTCAGGCTCAGGTTGCCTATTGAAACGGGGATTAAAACGTCCCCCTCCTCTGTACGGTAAAGCCATTAATTGGTTTTTGGTGAATAATAAAATTTAGAATTTTAATAAAATTTATTTTTATTCCGGTGCCGGTTTTCTTTTATCATTGCCTTTATACTTAACAAGTTCAGCAACAATAATACACTTCGGTGATTTCAAATATTCTTTTATTGAATGTTGTAAAGATAATATTTCTATCCTTTTCGCTCTGAAATTTGTTCAACAATAATATTGGTGAACTCTTCTATACTTTGCTGACCTAAATCACCTTTGCCCTGCCTGCGAACGGATAGTTTTTCTTCATTCATTTCTTTTTCTCCCAAAACAAGCATATAAGGGACACGGCTTAATTCGGCTTCCCGTATTTTCTTTCCGATCTTTTCATTGCGTTCATCAATTTCTGTTCTTATTCCGGCCTGCCGCAACTTATTTTTCACATCGTTTGCATAAGCCACAAACTTATCACTGAGAGGTAAAATTTTCACCTGTACCGGTGACAGCCATACAGGGAATTTACCGGCATAATGCTCCAGCAGAAATCCGATAAAACGCTCATGCGTGCCCAATGGCGCCCTGTGAATAATCAATGGTATTTCCGGCTGATTGTCTTTATTAGTAAATGCGAGTTTAAAACGGCGGCTCTGTGCAAAATCAACCTGGTTTGTAGCCAAAGTAAATTCACGGCCGATAGTGCTCCATATCTGTACATCAATCTTAGGGCCGTAAAAAGCGGCTTCATCAGGGACTTCAATAAAAGGAGTATTGGTCTTAATCAATACTTCACGAACAAGATCTTCTGTTTCTTTCCAAAGTTGCGGTTCGTCAACGTATTTCTGTCCAAGTTTGGCAGAGTCATGCAACGATAAACGCATTACGTATTTTTCAATCCCGAATATGGCAAAATATTTAAGGTACATATCGTTGACAGCCTTAAATTCTTCAAAGAATTGTTCCTTAGAGCAGTAGATATGTGCATCATTCATGTGAAGGCACCTTACCCTCATTAATCCAAATAAAACGCCGCTTTGTTCATAACGGTAACATGTACCATACTCGGCCAATCGCAGCGGCAGGTCTTTATAACTTTTAGGTTCTGCTGCAAAAATTTTATGATGATGCGGGCAGTTCATTGCTTTCAGGTAATACCTCACGCCTTCCAGTTCCATTGGCGGATACATGTCATCCTTGTAGTAGGGGAGATGACCGCTGGTAAGATATAAGCTTTCTTTTGCGATATGCGGGGTCACCACACGTTTATAACCTGCGGCTTCCTCCGTTTCTTTTGCGAGTTTTTCCAGTTCTTCAATGATGATGGTACCATTGGGCAACCATAGAGGCAGGCCAGGGCCTACATCATCATCCATCGTAAATATTCCCAGCTCTTTTCCCAATTTCCGGTGATCTCTTTTCTTCGCCTCTTCCAGCATGTGCAGGTATTCATCCAGTTCTTTTTGATTTGGAAATGAAATGCCGTAAATGCGCGTAAGCATTTTGTTTCTTTCATCGCCTTTCCAATAGGCGCCGGCAATATTGGTAAGTTTGAGCGCTTTAATAAGCCCGGTGTTTGGAATATGCGGACCACGGCACAAGTCGGTAAAATTTCCCTGTGTATAAAAAGTGATCTTTCCATCTTCAAGACCTTGCAGAAGATCAAGCTTGTATTCATCTCCTTTCTCAGTAAAATATTGTATTGCATCCGGTTTAGAAATCTCCTTTCGTATATAACTATTATTTTGCTTTGCCAATTCACTCATCTTTTTTTCCAGGTACTCCAGTTCTTCTTCGTTAATTTTTCTGTCCCCCAGATCCATATCATAATAGAAGCCATTCTCTACCGGGGGGCCTACCCAAAATTTTACACCCGGAAACATGTTTTCCACTGCTTCTGCCATCAGGTGTGCAGAGGAATGCCAGAAAGTTGATTTACCATCATTGTCGTCCCATGTAAGCAGTTTTAATGATGCATCTTCCGTAATTGGACGTGCAGCATCCCAAACCTGCTCATTTACTTTTGCGGCCAGAACTTTTCGTGCCAGGCCTTCACTTATAGATTTTGCTATCTCTAATGCAGTAACGCCATTCTCGTATTGCCTTATCACTCCATCGGGAAATGTAATATTGATCATAAAGATGATATCCGTCTATAATAATTTTTTGGAGAGCAAAAGTAGCAAATGATTGTCAGACTGTAAGACCGGGAAATGGATAGGCGCCCGAAAAACTTAACGCTTCTTTGTATGCATAAATATAAACTAAGATTAGTTTTGTAAGATGAAGGCAAGGGTTTTACTCACATTTTTTTTATTAGTCAGCAGTTTTATTCATGCACAGAATCTTAAAGGAGTATGGAGAGGTTATTTTTATTCCGGTACTGGATTTTATAAGTTGCAATACAAATATGAAGTTCAGATAGATCAGCTTTCCAACAAATCACTTAAGGGAGTTACTTATTCATACAGGACAACGGTTTTCTACGGGAAAGCCGCATTACAGGGCATTTTTATGGACAAAGCCAAAAATATCATTATTAAGGAAACACAAATGATCGAACTGCGCATTGCTGATAAGAGCGAGCCCTGTCTGATGACCTGTTATCTTGATTATGATAAGATTGGAAAAACCGAGACATTGCAGGGAACATTTACAAGCATTAACGGCAATTCAAAAAAAGATTGCGGCGGAGGAGTAGTTTATCTTGAAAAAGTACCTGATTCCGATTTTGGCCTGGAAGATTTCTTAGTTAAGAAGAACCCCGTAACACCCGAACCGGAGGAAAAAGCTGATCAGCCCAAAGCTTATAATAACTCCAATGAAAATCTGAAACGTTTACAGGCTGCATTAGGGGTTCCGGACGATGGCGTAATGGGCCCGAAAACACAAGCTGCCTTAAAAGCTGCCTTACCTGATTTTACAGATTCACTTGATATTAACAGCATTGACCAGGTACGAAGTTTAATATCTCAGATTCAAAAAAAGCCTGCTCAAGAGGAGAAAAGAACTACAGGAGTATCCGCTTCAAAAAAACCTGCTCAAAAAAGGCCCTCACCAACTATAAAAAATAACTCCGCTGGAAACAAAATTAAACCGGATACGGATACAAAGTCACAGCAAAAACCAACTGCAAATGAAGCTATAAAACCACCTTCTGTTGTAATGAATGACACTGTTGCAGCAGCAAACCCTGTAGTTTCTGATATTATTCAGCCACCGAAACAGGAAATAACAGCCAAAAAAATTCCTGTACCAGAGGTGATAAAAGACAGGAAAAATCCCTTGGTGAAAACAATTGTTACCAATTCACCTGAAATCACGGTTGAGTTGTATGATAACGGGGAGATTGATGGAGATACGATTACGGTTTATCACAATAATGAAATAATTGCTTATAAAAAAGGCTTGACGAAGCAGCCTATTGTGCTGCATATTACTGCCAACATTGATGATCCCATTCATGAGTTTGTAATGGTAGCAGATAATCTTGGTTCTATCCCTCCCAATACTGCATTAATGGTTATAAAAACAGGCGGTAAGCGATACGAATTATTTATTTCATCCGACGAGGAAAAGAATGCCAAAGTGGTGATTGAATTTAAAGTTCCCGGAAAGGAAACCTGAATTGATATTGATTCTATATTCTGAACAAATTTCAATCCTTAGATATAACTGACTTAAAACCAGTGTTGAAACAGCAAGTAATTCCTGCTATAATACGGGTTTCTCAAGCATGGCTTTTGCAAGACGGCTATCCCTGTTATACACATCATTACGAAAGTTGAGTTTTCCCTGCCTGTCAACCCAGGCTGTGAAGTAGGCGATAAAAACAGGTTCCGGATTTTTAAGAGTTATGGTTTTTTCTTTGCCGCTATGCATCGCAGCGTTAATTTTTTCCTTACTCCAGGCAGAATCATTTCGTAAAAGATATCCCGCCAGTTTTTCTGCCTCAGCCAGCCTTATACATCCATGACTGAAGGCACGTGTACTTTCCCCAAACAAAGATTTTGCAGGTGTATCATGGAGGTAGATATCATAACTGTTGGGGAATAAAAATTTTACCAGGCCCAAAGAATTATTCGGGCCGGGCTTTTGGCGCACATTGCCTCCATTCCATTCCATATTGTGATTTGCAAGGTAATTTTTGTTGCGACGGATACCAGGTAAAACTTCATTTCGCAGAATACCTGACGGCACATTCCAATAAGGACTGAAGACAACGTATTTGATATTGCCATTGAAGATTACTGTTTTATGTGCTGATTGCCCTACCACTGCATCCATACTCCAAACGA
>JAHEZC010000601.1 GCA_023251275.1 Parafilimonas sp.
AACCATTTCAGGGGTTTGGCGAAGACCGGTGTATATTACTTCCATGCCTGCGTCCCGCAATGAAGCAGCGATTATTTTCGCACCACGGTCATGGCCATCCAAGCCCACTTTGGCAACCAAAACACGAACCGGCCTTTTTAATTCTGAACGCATGCAATCTATTTACTGAAGTATCAAAAGTAGAAATATTTATGGAGCAAATAAATGTGATCTATGTATAATCCGCAAACCAGGATGCCCAATGATATGTTTATGAACGGACTGCGACGCAACGAAGATGCACAATGGTATGCTGCCGGAGGAATAAATAATCTTATCTCCTGAATTTACCTTTCAACTCCGCAATTCCTTTTTCCGTTAGTTTATTCAACGAATCATTTCCGTTTTCATACAAAATAAACCGCATACCGTTTTCACGGAACAATGGATACACAAGCGAATCTTTCACAGTCATTTTTTCAAACTGCTGAAATACTTTATCTGTGCTGTCAGGGATATTGTGTGCAACAAGGAGTAAATTTTTGAAATTGTATGTATCGGGCATCCAGAAAAGAAAAGAAGCATTATCACTATATACTTCGGGCAGGCGGAATTCTTTCCTGTAAAAATTCAATGCTCCCGCAGAAAAGTAACCGCGGCAATATACCATCGTTTTACTGCGTTCAGCAGGAGGAAGGCTGTTATAAACCCGGCCTGCTTTTTCCGCCATTTCTTTCCAGCCGATCATATCTGCAAAATCCTGCGGCAGGGGATGATATTGCTGGTCTTCCCATTTGAACAGTTTATTCATTCCTGTGTATGCATAATATTTTGCAAGAGACTCCGGTTTAGCCACAGGCATAGTCAGCGGCATGGCATAAACACCAAACCCGATGCTGAATACAAGCAACGGATATCGTACCCATTTTAATTTTTCAGCAGTTGCTTTTTCAAGATGATATGCGCCAAATGCAAACAGCACGGGATATGCACCCAATGCATAATAATCTTTTCCATGCAGCCCGACGAGTAATGCGATGACGCAGAGATATGCCCATGCAATCACACGATAAGGCTTGCCTGCATAAGAAAAAATGACAAAAAATAATCCTGCAATCCAGATATATACGCATGGTAAATTCATCATGAACTGGCTGATGACAAACTCAAGCGGGTTAATAAATTTCAATTGTTCATCCTGCAATTCACTCATGTGTGTGATTACGGGAAACCGGTGATTGTATTGCCAGATAAGATTGGGAAGAAAAATGATCAGTGCGATAATTGCAGCATAATAGAAATGTTTATTCAGAAAAATTTTCCGGTGCCGTGTAATAAGCAAGCCTGCTGCAATACTCACCACGTAAAAAGCAACGGAATATTTACTCATCATGCCAAGTCCTGTGCAGATACCAAAGATGTAGAGCCATGAATTTTTTTGTGTTTGAATATATGTTATGATACTGTATGCAATTGCTGTCCAGAAAAATACTTCGAGAAAATTCGGCTGAAACAAAAAGAACAGCCGCATATAACCATCAATTACGAAGGGCAGCCATCCAAGAAATAATGCAAAAGTTTTTCCGCCGAGAGAAAGAATAATTTTACCAACAAGTATAAAAGTAAATGCGCCAAACAGTGCAGGCCATATCTTTATCCAGAACATACTGTCGCCAAACAAATTGGTGAGCCATGCAAAAACACTTAATAATGGCGGCACTTCCATATAACCCCATGCCATGTGGTGACCTTCTGCGAGGTAAAGAAATTCATCGCGGTGCGGCTGGTAAAAAGAATTTTGCAGGAAGAAAGGAAGAATAAGTTTAATAAGTGCGAGCAGGTATAAGATCCTGTTTGTTTTTTGCATGAATAATTTATTTGTTGAAAGATACTGCAGCGCATTCATTTGGCAATTTTTTCGTGGCGCATGTTTTACATGCTAATGTATGAGGATGTGTTGTGTTCGTTAAAATGCCCTGGAGAAAAATTGCAGAAAGCCCGCTTTTCTTTTGAGCAGGCTTTGTTAATCACTAAGAAAGATGCTTCTGTTATGGAGATATATATCGTCGGCTACAAGAAATCAAAAACTTAATCCTATTGCCAATGAAATTCTTCGGAGAGTGTATTTATCTGTACCTACTAAGGAAAGCTGGCAATTGTTTTCGCACCAGGGTATATAACCGTATCTTTTTTCTGTAAGCTGCTTCAGGGAAAATGCTGTGCTTAAAAGGAGAGCCTTTCTTTTTGCAATGCTTATACTGTAACCCAATCCAGCATTATAGTATAAACCATTGCTGAAATCAGAATTGAAGTGCAG
>JAHEZC010000076.1 GCA_023251275.1 Parafilimonas sp.
ATGAACGCTGTGGCTACTTTTTCTTAAATTCTCCATCTCTCAAATCTACAACAGATTTTTAGAAGCTAAAGCCTTGCACTAAAGTGCATAGCTTGAGCTAACGTTTTGAGACCAGTCAAATCTATATCAGACAACATCCAAAAATCCGACTTCTGACATCCGACCTCCCACAGAAATCAGACATCAGAGATCAGACATCAGACATCTTCGCCTTTATCATCCTCTCTTTTCCCTGCATATCTTTTTTAATTTCAATTTCCTTATAACCAGCATGGGTTAACAGATGAAGCACTTCATTTCCCAACGCTTCATTGATCTCAACAAATAATTTACCGCCTGGTTTTAAATGCTGCTTTCCAAATGCTGCCATGGCTTTGTAAAATATTAATGCATCATCATCAGACACAAATAAGGCCTGGTGTGGTTCATATTTCAGCACATTATCTTTCATTGCTTTTGCTTCTGATCCTTTTACATAAGGTGGATTGCTTACGATAATATCAAATTGCGTAAACAGATTCCAATCTTCTTTTTTCAAAATATCGGATTGATGAAAAATAATTGCTGTTTGATGAAGCGATGCATTTTTCTCTGCCACTTTCAACGCATCTGCAGAAATATCTGCAGCATGAATTTCAATGAAAGGAAGTTTCTTCTTTAATGCTATGGCGATGCATCCGCTGCCGGTTCCAATGTCCAGCATACCGGCAGCCTGCGGCCGGTAACCGGTAACTTCCTCAACTACCCATTGCACCAATTCTTCTGTCTCCGGTCTTGGTATTAAAACATTTTCATCCACATATAATTTCATCCCGGCGAACCATGCTTCATGCAACACATACTGCACCGGTTTATGCTGCAGCAATTCAACACTATAGTCATTCAGTAATTGTTGCTGATAAGCACTAAAGGGAAATTCTTTGTTGGTTACCCGTTCAATTTTTCTTTGACCTGTGATATGTTCAATTGTCCAATCGCTGATGTTTGCAGCTTCACGGTCATCATACAATTCAAACAGTTGATACATCAGTTGCTTATATGCCTGCTGAATGGTCATGATGCAATGATAGCGGAATTCTGTTGGCTCGATCAAAACCTCTTGTGGACTTCAATGAATAATAGTTTTAAATATCAGTCAAATAATTCAGACGGTTTATTTTCATCCTGTTTTTTTTCCCATCCCATTTCAATGCTCTTACTATAATCCATTAATTTGACTCCTACCGCTTTCCATCCCGTCACATCGGCTATTTTTGCAATTTTCAGTTTTCCTCTTCTTACCTGCGAGCCACGACCTGTCTGCACTGCAAGTATCGGCTCATCATCAGTGGTCACTTCTATAAGTTCATTGCCATCGCCCTCTTTAATAAACATAAATTTATTGTGCAGGGTGGTAGTTTCAATTTTAAAGCGTTTTACATTATACTGTAATTTTTCTTTATCGAGGTAAACTGCACTGAGAATTTTTTCGGGTTTGAATTTTTCTATGAGCAATACTTTATCTGCATCAAACCGCTGTGTGAGTTCGGTATCGGTAATTTCATAGTTGCCATCTGAATATATAACCAGTATTTTTTCATCCTCAAAACTTCCGAGATATTGGCCTTTATCTTCGGTATTCAGTCTGCCGAATTTATCATCAAACCACAGCTTTTTTCCTGCCAGTGTGCTCCTTCCCTTTTCCTTGAACTTAACTTTACTGATGGGATATTTTGTTACCTGGTTGCCCATGCTGCTGCGCCCTTTAATATCGAGCTCTTCAAAATAAAAATCAAATTCCTTGTTGCGTGCAGAACAACCGGGGGTGAGAATTATTTTCACCGCTTCCGCTTCACCGTTCGGGTTCACCGAAAAATAATGCACCTTACTTTTTTCACTCCCTTTAGTGAGATCATATTCCTTATCCCTCGTGATACCGGTTACATTGAAGCGCTTGGCATAACTGATTCCGGAATCCCCATCGAGATAGATCATATTATACGTGGTGCGTTCATCATTCTTTTCAAATACAGCAGCATGAATAATGTCTTTGCCGATAAATGATTTGTCACTCACCTTCACTACTTTCATTATCCCGCGCTTTGTAAATGCAATGATATCATCGAGGTCTGAACAATCACCTACAAATTCATCTTTCTTCAAACCCGTACCAATGAACCCTTCGTCACGGTTCATGTACAATTTTGTATTGGCAATAGCGACTTGTTTTGCCTGGATCGTATCAAATAATTTTATTTCTGTTTTTCTTTCCCTGCCTTTACCATATTTTTTAAGCAGGTTCTCAAAATAAGCTACTGCATAATCTGTAAGATGCTCAAGATTATTCTTTACACTTTCAATATCTGTTTCAATATTTTTTATCTGTTCATTCAGTTCATCAATGTCCAGTTTATAAATTCTGCGCACAGGCTTCTCTGTCAATTTGAGAATATCTTCTCTTGTTATTTCCCGTTTCAGTTTTTTCTTATATGGATCAAAGGCTTTATCAATTACCTCTATCACTGTTTCCCACGTCTCATGTCTTTGTTCCAGCTCTTTATAAATTTTTTCCTCAAAAAATATTTTTTCGAGCGAAGTATAATGCCATTTGTCTTCCAGTTCCTTCAGCTTTATCTCTAATTCCCTTTTCAGTAACGATTTTGTATTGTCTGCAGAGATCTTCAGCAATTCATGTACACCCATGAAACGCGGCTTCTGCTCACCAATAACGCAGGCATTGGGAGAAATATTCACCTCACAATCGGTGAATGCATACAATGCATCAATGGTAATATCAGGAGAAATGCCCGGAGCAAGATCAATGACAACTTCTACATTCTTGCTGGTATATTCAGAGACTTTTTTAATTTTTATTTTTCCCTGGTCATTCGCTTTCACGATGCTTTCACATAACTGCGAAACAGTAACTCCGAAAGGAACATCTTTTATAATAAGGCTTTTCTTATCCAGTTCTTCAATATAACAGCGAACACGGACTTTCCCGCCACGTTTCCCTTCGCTGTAATTGGAAACATCAATCATACCTCCCGTCTGAAAATCAGGATACAGTTCGAATCTTTTGCCACGCAGGTATTTGATGGATGCTTCGCAGAGTTCAATAAAATTGTGCGGCAAAATTTTAGTAGATAACCCGACAGCAATTCCCTCGGCCCCCTGCGCAAGCAACAATGGAAATTTCATGGGCAATGTTACAGGCTCCAGTTTGCGGCCATCATAACTCAATTGCCATTCTGTTGTCTTTGCATTGAATGCGATTTCGAGGGCAAACTTTGAAAGCCGGGCTTCTATATACCTTGGCGCTGCAGCTTCATCCCCCGTACGCACATCGCCCCAGTTGCCCTGTGTTTCGATAAGCAGCTCTTTTTGCCCCATGTTTACCAATGCATCGCCAATACTTGCATCTCCATGCGGATGATACTGCATGCTCTGCCCGATGATATTTGCCACTTTATTGAAACGGCCATCATCCATTTCTTTCATCGCGTGCAGAATGCGACGCTGCACGGGTTTCAGGCCATCTTCCACGGCAGGCACGGCACGCTCCAGTATCACATAAGAAGCATAATCAAGGAACCAGGTTTTGTACTGCCCCTGTACCCCGCTTTCATTTTCAAAAACATTTATATTGTTTTCTCCCTTTGCCATTCCTTAAATGTATTGCCGCTATTTTTTTGTTTGATTTATTTTGTGCGAATGCTAAACTGTTATATCCAATTCCGGCTTCTCTGTTTCAGATGTAGCCGGCAATTTCAGCATCACATCTTTCCATCCTGTATTCCAATTATTTTCCACAACAATTTTCCTTTCATTTATTAACTCACGCATCCGCCATACGAGGAACACATCTCCTGTTTTTAATTTTACTTTTGAAAAAATATGGTGCAATATCTTTTGCAATTTCTGCGGTTCTGTTGTAATGGATCTCAAAATATCAGCATCATAAAAATCAGCTTCTTTACTGACAATTTTTTTACCTCCTTCCAGTATTCTTATTATAGCATTTTCGCTGCAAAGTTTTTTCCATTCATCAGGATCAACTTCAAATTCACTCAAAGTCATCAGTCTTGCCATGCGCCTTGCTTTTAATAATTCTTTGGGCAGAATTTCATGCAGTGCAGCAGGATAAAAAATATGTCCCTTCTCATTAATGAACGGAAGATTGTTGAGATACAGCACATACACTTTTCCCTGGTAATCCTGTAACTGGCTGATCAACCAGTAATAGCCGCAGACATCGTGCTGATTCTGGCCCATCCATATCCATATATCTTCGCCTTGCTGTAGTTTTGACAAAATATTTTCCACTACTTTTCTATCATCCACTTTGTTTAGCGAATCAGAATACGGAGAAAATGCTAAAACAAGTCTCCACCATTCGAGACGATTGTTATAACCTTCTTCAGTAAAAATATTTTCGATCGGACCGACTGCAAATTCATCTTCAATCTGACATACTTCGCCTTTAAGCCTGTCATCCAATTCAATTGCCTTTTGTAATGTATCAATATCTGATGCCTGGAAAACAATGTGCACCATTAAATCAAAATTTTAATCTTGTTTAAATTTATGTTCTTTGCCTGTGGTTATGTGCATTAGCTACCCGACACTAATATCCGCAATTCACAACAAAGCATGATGCGTAAATATAAGAAGCAATCTTATTCAGCAGGTAAATTGATTATTCACGATGCGTGCACAAGTATGCATTTCAGAAACCGTTTTTATATTTCGCACGGGGGAAATAATTTTTATTTGCGAGTATAATGGCGAATCATGAAATCAGTATCCGATGCAACATAGCAGTGAAACGACATTTATAGCTCACGCCTATTTTACTGCCATTGCAATTGCTGTCCAGTCATGCTCACCAAGGCCAGCTTGCACACACTCTTCAAAATGTTGCTTCACAAGATTTCCCAATGGCATTTTTGCACCGGTTGTTTCCGCCTGCTGTAAAACGAGGTTTGTGTCTTTTAAGCCAAGCTTCAGAAAAAATCCTGCAGGCAGAAATGCTTCTCTTAAAATAAGATTACTGTAATTAATGTATATCGGTGCACTGAATAAAGTTTGTGTAAGCATACTCATCCAGGCCTTTGCATCAAGCCCGCTTTTTTGTGCGAGATTAATAGCTTCTGCCATCGCCTCCATAGCGGAAGCAATTAAAAAATTACTGCATAACTTGGCAACATTCGCAGCACTTACTTCTTCACCCATTTCCCAAATGCCTGCCCCGCCTCCATCCTGCAGGAATGGTTTTACCGTTTCAACAGCATCTTTATTCCCGGAGACAAGAAAATTAAGCTTATGTGCTTTGGCTGCTTCCGGCCTGCCCATCACGGGAGATGCGATATAATGATTATTATGTTGCTCGTGCAGGATAGATAATTCTCTCGCAGTTGCAGGTAAAATAGTACTGATGGAAGCATGTATGCCTCCTGCTTTCAGGTTAGCTGCTATTCCATTCTCACCTTCTGTAATTTCTTTCAATGCCGTATCATCGGATACGATGCTGAAAACAATATCGCATGCTTTTGAAAGTTCTGCCACTGAAGAGCAAACAACAGCACCTTTTTCTTTCAACGATTCGGCTTTGGAGGTCGTGCGGTTATATACATGTAATGCATGTTTTTTTTCAAGCAGGTTTTCTGCAATAGCTATTCCCAAATTTCCAAGACCAATGAAACCAATAGTCATAATTTGAATGATTTAAAAATGATAAATATGAAAAACCTATAAGGTTTTGAAAACCTTATAGGTTTAAGTTCGGAGGTCTAAGTTACAGGTGAGCCTTCATTTATTTTGTCGTCAGGGTTGATGAAATGCAATTTGCCTTCTTTGTCTTCTGCCATCAATATCATGCCATTGCTTTCAATGCCACGCATTTTACGCGGAGCAAGATTGGCTACTACCACGACCTGTTTGCCAACAATCTCTTCGGGTTTAAAATGCAACGCAATGCCTGATACAATGGTTCTTGTTTCAAAGCCCAAATCAATTAGCAGCTTCAAAAGTTTATCTGCCTTTTCCACTTTTTCTGCCGAGACAATGGTCCCGGTACGCAAGTCGAGTTTGGCGAAATCGTCGTATTGAATAGTTGATTTGTTGGCTGGTTGATTGGTTGATTTATCATTGGTTCCCATTTTTTCTGATTTCTCATTGTTGGGTTCGGATTTTATTGATCCACTTCTCAACTTTTCGACCTGGTAACTTAACTCATGATCTTCAATTTTTCTGAACAATAATTCCGGCGGTCTTAAACTATAGCCTACGCTTAATAATTTTATTTTACCTGCATTTTTCCAGTCCAGTATTTTATCCACTACTTTCAGCATGTGCAGCAGCTTCTTTGATGTAAAAGGAAGAAATGGATTGATAAGGATAGCGAGATTGGCGGTTAACTGCAGGCAGAGATGAATACAATTATCAATCAGTTTGTGATTCACCATAGCATCGGACTCAAAAGCTCCCCCGCTGGGGGGATTTAGGGGGACTTTCTTCCATGGCTCTTTTTCCTGCAAATATTTATTTCCTTTTCTTGCAAGGTCAATCACTTCAAACAATGCTTCGCGGAATTTATATTCTTCAATACAATTCTCAACTTTGGTTTTTGCATTTTTAATTTCTTCGATTAGTATTCTATCTGTTTCATCCATCACATCAGTATGTAATGGCGGCACTTTCCCATTGCACAGTTTATGCATCAATACAAAAGTCCGGTTCACAAAATTTCCAAAAATAGCTACCAGTTCACTGTTGTTTTTTTCCTGGAAATCTTTCCACGTAAAATCATTGTCTTTTGTTTCGGGTGCATTACTGCACAGCACATATCGCAGTACATCTTCACAGCCTGGGAAATCCTTCACATATTCATTCACCCATACAGCCCAGTTGCGTGAGGTAGAGACCTTATCGCCTTCAATATTCAGAAACTCATTTGCAGGAACATTATCCGGCAATACAAAATTACCATGCGCTTTGAGCATCGCAGGAAAGATGATACAGTGAAAAACAATATTATCCTTGCCGATAAAATGAACAAGTTTTGTATCTTCTTTACACCAGTAATCAGCCCATTGGGGAGTAAGTTCTTTTGTAGCGCTGATATAACCGATCGGCGCATCAAACCACACGTACAATACTTTGCCTTCCGCATCCGGCAATGGGACTTTTATGCCCCAGTTGCTGTCTCTTGTCATCGCTCTTGACTGCAAACCGTTATCCAGCCAGCTTTTGCACTGACCGTAAACATTGTTCTTCCATTCCTTATGCCCTTCCAGTATCCATTCTTTCAGCCATGATTCGTAATTCTGTAAAGGAAAGTACCAATGCTTTGTTTTTTTCTTTACAGGTATTGCATCACTCAGCGTACTTCTTGGATTGATCAATAGCTCCGGTGATAATGAACTCCCGCAACGTTCACATTGATCTCCGTAAGCATTCGGGTTACTGCACACCGGGCAGGTACCAGTAATATATCGGTCTGCTAAAAATATTTTTGCATTTTCATCATAATACTGCTCTGTTTCTTTTTCTTCGAACAAACCTTCATCATATAATTTTTTGAAAAATGCTGCTGCAGTTTCGTGATGTACTTGATTTGATGTGCGTGAATAAATATCAAATGAAATCCCCATCTGCTCAAAACTTTCTTTGATGATGGCATGATATTTATCTACTATCTGCTGAGGTGAAACGCCTTCCTTCATAGCACGAATCGTAATAGGCACACCATGTTCATCGCTGCCGCCAACAAATACCACATCTCTTTTCTGTGCACGCAGGTAGCGCACATAAATATCTGCCGGTACATACACACCTGCCATGTGACCGATGTGTACCGGCCCATTGGCATAAGGTAATGCTGCGGTGATTAAGTATCTGCCCCAAACCCCTAAAGGGGCTTTTTTATCCTCTCCAATATTCATCGTCTGTTTTTTATTTGCTTGTAGTCAACCTCTGTTTTTTCTTAATTCCTTTTCTGTGTAATCGTTGTCGCATCCTTAATCAAGATTGCTTATTCAGTGTTCCGAACATTGATCATTTAATAATGCTCAATGCTTATTATAAGGAATGAATTTGAACGAATAAAAGGACTGCAAAAATAGGTAAAGGAAGGAAACGTTTTAAAATGAGGATAAGTTAATAATATTGCCTTATGGTAATCATTCCGCCTTACCTGAAGAAAGGTGATACAATGGGTGTTATTTGTCCTTCCGGTTTTATGCCTGCCGAAAAAGCGCAGACATGTATATCTGTGCTGCAGCAATGGGGTTATAAAATAAAAACCGGAAAAACTTTGGGCAATCAATTCCATTATTTTTCAGGCACAGATGAAGAAAGACTAAGCGATCTGCAGGCAATGCTCGATGATGCGGCAATAAAAGCTGTTTTTTGTGCCCGCGGCGGCTATGGATTAAGCAGGATCATTGATAAGGTTGATTTTACGCATTTCAAAAAAAATAGAAAATGGATCATTGGCTTCAGCGATGTTACTATTTTGCATACCCATATTTATTTGCGTTTCAATATCGCGACCATACATTCT
>JAHEZC010000077.1:0-3851 GCA_023251275.1 Parafilimonas sp.
ACATGCACATCCGTATGCCTGAGTGTAGAAACCAATCTTTTAATGTCATCTGTACAAACATTGCCTTGATCAAGCTTTCTCCCATTTTTATTTTCCGGCTTGCTGTCATAAAAAAGCCAGGAGGATAGTCCCGCATAATCCTTCCATCTTTTTACGGATTCAAGCGGATGGCACCTGAATAATATAATACTGTCATCCGGCAGCAGGCCTCTTTCACGGGCTTCCACAATATGTTTTAAATATTGCGGTTCATCAGGCATCCATGCTTTTACACCCCCTGCATATAAAATGATTCGTTTATCGGCTGGCAATTTCAATTTGTTTAACCACTCATCTTTTGTCCATAAAAATGATTCATCAAAATGAAAATCAAACTGTGGGGCCCCTGTAACAGAAACCTTATTTTGCGTTTTCAAATAAGCATTAATCCTTTCCAGTTCTGCTTTATTATATTTATTCCAGACAAGATAGTGATCGAAGAAAATGGCGGGCCATCCGCGTTTTGTAATATTATCGAATGAGTGGATGGAAGCAATTACCGGTAATTGCTTTCGCTTCAGTAAACGTGCAATTAGTTCTGCTTCATGAATAAAAGGCGTAACAGTAAATAACCCGTCGGGTTGTAAATCATTTACCCATTGTTCATAAACTTTAAAGAACGCCTGTTGTTCAATAAGAATTTTCTCATCGTTGAGAAGCTTTGTTATATAGGAAGGGAAAAACCTGAACCTTGACAATAAGAAAAAATCTTTTATTCTTTTTATCAGGATATACTTCAAAGGTTTAAAAGATAAAACAAAATTATTCAGGCTGCCGGGTGATTTGAGAATGAAACGTACATACCATGCATCTATTTTTTTACGTATCCCGCTATACGTTTCATTAGCTTTATATGCCGGCATCAGATACACTTCGAAACCCTTATTTCTTAATTCATCAGTCAAATCACCCTGCTGCCACGATATACATATAACCGGTTCACAAAATGACCGCATTTCTTCAAGCAACCCCGTTCGGATTATGTGTATTATTGAACCTTGGCCTACAATCGGAATCAGTATTCTTTTTCTTCTATGCATTCAAACTAATCTCATTGTCTTGGCTCGACATTTTATTTAATCATTCGTATCAATCCCTGCTTATAATCTGAAAATGCAATAAATTGATATGAATCTACGGGCAGTTCTTCCATCAAGGCTTTATATTCATGCAACTGCCATGATGTATAAGAATGTAACTCGTCAAAAAGAATAATGCTACCGGGAAACAATCTTTCTTTGCAAAGCTGAAGGATAACTTTTGCAGGTTTATACAAATCAGTATCAATATGGATGAATGCAATTTTTTTATCAGGATGTTGTTCTAAAAATACCGGCAGGGTTTCTTCAATCAAGCCCTTGACTAAATGTACATTGGATTCTACTGCGGGCATGTTCCCGTTCCTGTCAAAAACACCTTTTTTCAGATTCCATCCTTTCCAGTCATCGGGCAAACCTTCAAAACTGTCAAACCCATAAATTTTGGTTTGCAGCTTTTTGGCAAAATGGTTAATAGATGTACCTGTTGCCACACCGAACTCCAAAAATAAATTATCATCATTCAAATAATCATGCGATATGTTTTCAATCGCATAATCGAACATATCCCTTTGCTTATGCAAAAAAACGGCTTCTTGTATATAATTCTTCATCCACAAAGCCGACTCCTCTATAGAAAGCTTATGCAGTACCTGCGAAACTCCATACGTATGATACTTATCCTCTGTGATCCTGGTGAACGCATTTTCGGAGACGGATTTACCAAACATACCGGCTATTGCTTTAATATAACTTTTCAGCATTAAGATTATCCTTGATTTTATACTAATTCTTATATTGCTTCCCTGGCAGGTTCAAATACAGCAAATTCATATTGTGTAAGCTCATTAAATAATTTGTTCGCCTGCTGCATTAAATATTTGTCTTTCATAAATTCATCAACTTCATCTTTTTTTGTAGTCAAATGATCTTTATAAATTTTGCAAAAATCAAAGCAGTTCATATTAAATGACCAATTTCCGGTTAAATATTCGTAAACCGATTTTTGATTATTCAAAAGCGTTTGATAATTTATCAGAATAAAATCATCTTCATCTATGGCCTGTATATGCTGCAACAGTGCTTTATTATACCGCATCCAAACCCGCAAATAAAATGCAGTCTTCTCTTTATATAGTTTTTTAAAATAATAATTTCTTTTAATCATCCGCCACATAAATTTTCGTTTCCTCCCAAAACCTTTGGTGACATTTTTTTCAAATAGTATAAAATCACGAATGAATAATGAATGAATAACAATTTTATAATCTCTCAGCACAATAAGATACTTTATATCATTGCCTGTCATTTGCCTGTAAGTTTCAAGGAAAAGGCAGGTTCTCGGATCCTTCCACCCCCATTGATCATTTTGCCCTTTTTTTGATTCCACGAGTTCTTTTATCTGTTCGATTTCCTGGTCTGTTAAATGCCGAGGAGCGCAGTCAGTTAAGCCCGATTCCGGAAGACCGTGCGCTTGTAAAATTTTCGTATGCAGTTCAACAAAATCGAGATCTTCAAAATGCCCGTCTGCATTATTTTTGCCTGGCCCTAACAACCTGTCTCCTACATGCAGCCCGCACCTGTAAAGCCATTGTGCGATCATGGATGTGCCTGAACGATGCATCCCCAACACCATTAATATTTTATTACTCATTCACCATCCTCCATGTATGTGAAACCAAAACCCCTTTTTTTATGACAGGTATTTTTCCTGAACTGAAAAAGTCACCGTCAGTAACGTTCAGCTCTTTGGCAAATTCAACCTCATCAAGTAAGCCGCTTTCCCTTGAATAAATCTGGATATTCAGATAATACACGCCTCCGAATAAAGGCAGCTTTGGAATCGTACAAATGGCTTTACCATGACTATCTATTGCAGGAAACAATTCACTGCTGTGTTCATTGTTACATATAAAAACAATTTCATGATTATTGTTCAGTACCTGTATCCTGAATAAGACATATTTTACCTTCTCCCGTTCAGCTTTGTAATCTATCTGAATATTCAGTTCATCGCCGGATACTACCGCATCAACAGGTTCATATTTACTGTTCAGAAAAGTGATGTTTTTACATACTACTGCACCGCTTCCTTTCCTGTCATTTCGTTGCAAAAGTGCATCGTGAAAAATAACTTCATTGCTGTTGAGATAAGCATTGATACCTCTTTCAGTATTCCCTTTAAAATAAATCTTTCCGCACTGAAGAACCATTACACGTGTGCAAAGATTTGTAACAGCCGGCATATTATGGCTCACAAACAGAACGGTTCTGCCTTCCCTTTCACTCACATCCTTCATTCTTCCCAAACATTTTTTTTGAAACTCTGCATCGCCCACGGCAAGCACTTCGTCCACGATCAATATTTCCGGTTCAAGATAAGCCGCTACTGCAAAGGCAAGCCGTACGTACATACCGCTGCTGTACCGCTTTACAGGCGTATCTATATACAGTTCCACACCGGAGAAGTCAACAATTGCATCAAATGTTTTTTCAATCTCTTTTTTGGTCATGCCGAGTATCGTACCATTGAGAAAAATATTTTGTCTGCCTGTAAGCTCAGGATGAAAACCAGTACCTACTTCAAGCAAAGAAGCGATACGGCCTTTTGTTTTAATTACACCTGCTGTGGGAGCAGTTACTTTGGAAAGAATTTTCAGCAACGTGGATTTACCTGCACCATTTTTTCCAATGATACCCAGTACTTCACCTTTTTTAACTTCAAAATTTATTTCCCGCAATGCCCACACATATTCTCCTGATCCATTTTCTGAC
>JAHEZC010000077.1:3861-8534 GCA_023251275.1 Parafilimonas sp.
TTTTCCTGCCCGATTTTCAGGTAAGGATCTCCTTTTCCTCTTAGTCTGTACCACCACCTGTTGATATCATGACTCAAAGCCTTTCTGCCCACCTGACCAAGCCGGTATTCCTTGGAAAGATTTTCTACTGATATAACTACATCATTCATGGCTTATGGAAACTTGAAAAGTAAATCATGATAAGTAACTTAGCTTTACACATAAACATTCACTTCTTAATATGCGCAACGCAGACACATTTTTGTTCATTTACGATCCTTCACTAAGAAAGGAATACCTGCAATGCCATATTTGATAAATTCAGGATTACCTGTTTTCAAAAAAGCTCTCAAAGAAAAAATAAAAGTTTGTTGAAATTTCTCAGCATACAAATTTTTAAAGCAAAACAATAATCTTTTCATAAAGACCTGCCTGTACGGAGTTCTCTTGTCGAAGTTTAAAAGATATACAAGAAATTCATTCTTATAATATCGTGTTTTAGACGAAAGGTTAATAAGTGATTGTGCGTGTACCCTGTATTTTACAAGCTTTTCAGGCATATAATGAAATTTGAAAAACCTTGATGCTCTCAAATAAAAATCATTGTCTTCATAATCCACTTTACCATTGTAGCATTTTAATTTATCCAATACTTCTTTCCGGTAAATTATACTTGCCGCAGTGGCAAAAGGCTTTTTTATCATTTGCTCGTAAACAAATCCGCTTGGTACAGGGTGGCCTCTTTTTTCTACCATTCCAATGCAACCGGTTTCTCCTTTATCATTGATAAGAAACATATCACTATAGATAACTCCGTAATCTTCAGGCAGCTTCATAAATTCTTTCATAATGACGCTTATAGAATCATCGAGCAGCACATCATCACAGCCGATAACTTTTACAAAACTTCCATTAATGTAAGGAATAGTGCCGTTGAGATTTTTTGTAATACCCATGTTAGAGGGATGACAGATAAATCTTGCAGAAGGATAATTTTCATCAATCCATTTCTTTACAATAGCCTTTGTACCATCTGTTGAGCCATCATCAGAAATGATCAATTCTATGTTTGGGTAGGTTTGTGCTTTTATGCTATTCAATGTTTCCAAAACATATTCTTCCTGGTTATAACAAATAGCAATTACTGAAACCAAAGGGCTATTGTCAAATATTTTGTTATCGCCTGGATACATACGGTAACTGAAATAGCCTAAACAATTTTTGCAGATGTTGAATGAACAGATATTAACTTGTCCCTGATCCTTTTTATTACTTTTGAATATTCAAGTTCTTTCACAGCTTTATTTTCTGCATAAATAATAAATGGCGAAAGTGCGTAATTCCCGGAAAAAGGATTGTATTTATAAATGATAGTTCCGTTAATTGTATATTGTCCCAGTAATATCAATCCGTCCACATTCAATGCATTTGCCATGTGTGAAAATCCGCTGTCCAATCCGATAAACAAACTTGCATTTAAAATCATATTAGCAATTGCCTGCAATGACTTTTTACCTGTATAATCAATATATTTATTTCCTCCCTCCTGAATTTCCTTTTTAACTCCTATCTCTACCGCATAATAGCCCATACTGTTGATCTCACGACATAATCTTTCCCAGTGATTCTGTCGCCAGTTCTTCCATAAAGAATTTGAATTTGTATGAAAAACAACATATTTACCATGCAGCTCATATTCCTGCATTCTTTTATCAATGAAGAAACCAGGTGCACTATTTAATTCAGTTAAGCCCGCTAACCTGGAAAATGATTGCAACAAATTTTTTTCTTTAAGAAAATTTTCAATATTGACTCCGTTATCTTTTTTCACTAAAATCCTTTTAAATTTTGAACATCTTTTACCGTTGATATGAAGATCTATGATCTGAGAAGGTTGCAATAGCAAAAGCAAAAATTTCTTAAGCATTATCCACTCAGAGAAATAATTCAGAGGAAAAATATAATCCACATCCGGATGCGTTTTGAGTAATTCCTTATAAGATTTATTCAAAGCCCAAACAATAAAACAAGGTTTCCTTGTTTCTTTTATATATTTTATAACCGGTTCACAGGAAATAATATCCCCAATATGTTCATAGAGAGAAATAATTATTAAATTTTCATTCCTGAATTTTGCGATGAGATAGCAATACAATGTACGGGCAAAATCAGGAACAAGACTACCGTACAAAATCATTGCGGATTTCTTTTTACTTAAATTCCTTCTTCTCTCAGCAAGCATTTTTTTTGTTTTTAGCAAAGGAGCATTCCGCCAATTCTGTTACATCTGTCAAATCGTCTGATAAAGCAATCACATCATAATGCCAGTCATTGGAAAATTTATTATTCAAACATAAAGCAGCAAGTTGTTCCAATTCCCAGGTTTGAATATCCTGCATAAAATGACTGAAATCTCCGAATTTATTAAAGAAAAGAAATTTCTTATACCCACAATCGCGAAGCACTATAAAATGTTGATTGAAATCATTACCCGTTTTGGATATCAATGCAGGATGCCATTCAAAGATCACCTGAGGTTTTTGAGTGGTCAATATTTCTGTTGCTCCTGCAAGCACCTTGCCATCGAATCCATCTACATCAATTTTCAATATATCTACGAATTCCATTTCCTTCTTCATCAATACTTCATCGAGCGTGGCAGCTTGTATATTACTTTGCCCCTGAATACTGAACGAACCAGAATGAATACGCACCAAATTTTTTTCCTGAGCTGAATTGCTTAAAAGGGCGTGAACACATTCCACGTAGCTGAACTGTTTCATATTTTGGCACAAGTGCTTATAACTTTCATCATGACCTTCAATACAAATAATTTTTTTGAATATACCGGGCAAGTTTGCTATCAACACTAAAACTGTATCTCCTATAGATGCCCCGACATCAATTATACAAATTGATCTTTGTCTTATTGAATAAGTCTGGTAAACTAACTGAACGAGAGGATTATTAAATTTTCTATATATCCTTGCAATCAGAGGATAAGTGGAACCGCAATTCACCACAACACTGTAACCATGTATTCTGGTTCGAACAGGCTGTTCACTGTTTTTTAAAATAATACGTTTCCATCCGTGCTCCCAAACCCTTCTATTTGAATAAGTATAATTTTTAATAAACAAATTATACAAAAAAGAGCGAAGCCAATAATTTTTTTGTGCTACCCAGGCGAGCAGCTTATACATGAATGATCTTATAATTTGGTAAAACTATACCCATATCCTTTCCTTCATAATCTGAAAGATTTGTACCTGTGTCTATGATTGAGAATGTACATACATCTTCCAATAAATGATATGATTCCTGGTGGGGTATATGTATTGTTGCTACCCATGAATACATACCCGGCGCAAGAAAATAGCCAGGTAATTCTATGATAAATTCAGCTTTATTTTTGCCTTTATTCAAAATGGTATTATAGAGTTTTTCATGAATAGTAAATACCCGAACCTTTCTTTTGTCAAATAGCGCAAGTCCAATTTCTATTGATGGGTTATATTTTTTTGTTTCAACGCTTAAACGCAAAAATATTTTTTCATTTGTTCCAAACCCGGATTTCAGATTTCCGCTGATATCGATAAGCTCGATTTCACGAATAAAAGAAATCAGTTTCTCATCGCTTTCGGTATTATAAAAACTTTCAAGTTCATTTGAATTTGTTTGTAAATAATAATCCGCAGTTTTTTTTGCCACATTGTCAAATATTATTTTGCCATTCTGCAACAATATGGCTCTATTACATAGTTGTGCAATACTTCCCATTTGATGGCTTACAAACAGCACTGTTCTTCCTTCTTTTTCACTTACATCCTTTATCCTTCCCAAACATTTTTTCTGAAATTCAGCATCACCTACTGCCAGCACTTCATCTACAATTAATATATCCGGTTCGAGATGTGCAGCCACTGCAAATGCGAGACGCACATACATACCGCTGCTGTAGCGCTTTACGGGTGTGTCTATGTATAATTCCACTCCGGAAAAGTCAACGATCTCATCAAATTTTTTTTCGATCTCTTTTTTAGTCATACCGAGTATGGCGCCGTTCAGAAAAATATTTTCCCTCCCGGTAAGTTCAGGGTGAAATCCCGTACCCACTTCAAGCAGGGAAGCAATTCGACCCCTTGTTTTAATTCTACCCGTTGTGGGAGCCGTGACCTTTGAAAGTATTTTCAGCAGCGTTGATTTCCCTGCTCCGTTCTTTCCAATAATTCCCAGCACTTCACCCCTTTTCACTTCAAAATTTATATCACGCAATGCCCACACATATTCACGTGTGCCATTTTTTGCGCTGTCATTTTTCTGACCGATTTTCAGGTAAGGATCATCTTTGCCTCTTACCTTGTACCACCACCTGTTAATATCATGACTTAAAGCTTTGCGGCTTACCTGCCCGAGACGGTATTGCTTGGAAATATTTTCAACCTGGATAATAATATCACTCATGGGTTGGCGTGAGAAGTGAAACGTGAGACGTGAAAGACAGACAAAATAGATTTCATTTTTACAATATTATCATCCATCATCATAAACTTTTGCCCGGACATTATACCGTGTCCATAAAATTTCTTTCCACTTTGTTGAAAATAAAAATTCCCGCAAGCAGTGAAAGAAACATGACCAATAAACTGTATGCAAAATGCATTGTATCAAATGTTCCCTTGCCCAACAATGCA
>JAHEZC010000078.1 GCA_023251275.1 Parafilimonas sp.
GGTGAAAGTGAAAGGTAATAAGGCTGTTATCCAATATGACGACAGCAAAGGCTATACACTGATCGTATCACTAGGGCAGTCTTCCATGATCGTTTGGGAATGTATCAACTTCGCTGATGAAAATGAAGTCATGAATACTGCGAATGTTTTTGACATTGATGGCATTAAGAAAATGCTGGGAGAACAATAATCGCAACCTGTAAAAAAATAATTATGAAAAAGCTTATTATATTTTCTTTCTTTTTATTTGCAGCAGCAGCATCATCAATAGCGCAGGATTTCAAAGCAGACATTGCAACTGCACGTTCATCTTATGCAGGAGGAAAGCTGGAAGATGCTCATTTTGCCTTGCTCCAGGCTCTGCAGGAAATTGATCTTATCGTGGGCAAAGAGGTATTAAAATTATTGCCACCAAAAATGGATACCCTCAATATGAATGCGCAGGATGATCATGTAATGGCCAATGCCGGGTTTATCGGAACTACTATACATCGCAGTTATGGCGCTGTGAATAAAGCCCAAATAGAAATCATCAATAATTCACCCATAATAGGCACACTGAATGCTTTCCTGAATACTCCCATTCTTGGCGGCATGATGCGTGACGAGAATAACAAAATGGTAAAAGTGCAGGGGTACAAAGGAAGACTGGAAAAGCAGGGTGAAGATCAAAGCGGAAAATCTAACTACAACCTGCAAATTCCTTTTAACAATGCCTTACTGACTTTTACTGTAAATGGCACTTCTGAAAATGAAATCATGACAATGGTCAATACAATACCGCTGCAGAATATTGCAAAACTTATTCAATAAAGAAGTGATTTTTGGAAGTCTTAAGGCTTAGTGAAGATTGAATTTCGAATGCAATGCCATAATACGCTAAAGCTCCAGTTTTTTGAGCATCCTCTTTTATCAGCCTCATGAGAGACAGCATACGCTGCGGGCTTCATTGAAAATCAGTTGCTTTAATTATTTTTTGTGAAGGGTTACCGAAGATAATATGCTTGTAAGCTTCAGCGACAACTTTGAATTTCGATGATTTCAAATGAATCTCATCAAACCATCCCTCGAATCCTCCGGCTACATTACGACAATCTATATGGTAGAGATTTGAAAATTTGTAAAATTTATCATCTATACCGTTTTCAGCAGGGTAATTTGCCAGCGAGATAAACATTTCATTTACTTTATCAATAAAATGCCGCATAATTATTTTTTGTTTTTTTTCATTGTGCAGCCCCTTTAATTTAAGAGGTGTGCGCAACCAGTCGCCGGTTGGTGTAAAATTGTTAATAAGCCATTGAAAGGGATTCCAGCTACGACATTTTTTGGGATAAGGAATAACGTAATCGTAACCTTGTGTAATGATTTTCAGATTTTTCAATTTTTTCGCCTGCTGAAGAGAGCTTAGTAAAAGCCAGTACTGTGCTTTTAGTGTCCAGATAAATGCATAAAAAGCATCTGACACGCAGGCGGTTACATAATCTTCATCCGGCAGGTTTTCATCTATGTTGGTATTGATCATAAACGATAACCTGTAACTCCCTACAAAATCATTACCGCCGCCGCTAATCAAAAAAACATCGGGCTCTATCATTGAAAGCTCTTCAATGTATTTTCCTTCATAGATCATATTAGCAATCCAATCGCCTGCGGCAGCAATTGAAAAAAGATTGATTTGTTTATCGCAAATCAGCCATTCATTGATATCCTTTACATAAACAGGAAAGCAAAACCATGAATCGCCTTCTGCCACAATAGTTTTGTATCCCGTTGTCCGCATTCCTTTCCTGATCCGGCTGAAGAACTTTTTTTTTCTTTTTTCCTGTTTTTTCAGATTCATTTTGGCTAAAGAACTTTTCATCGCATCTGATTCTGTCAGCAGTGCAGATTCATTCATATCATAAATACGACGGATATTATTTCGCAGATCATCAAAGTTTACAGCCTCCTCGGCTTGTTTTGAAACCAGTTCTGAAAATTCTGTTTCTGAAAATTCACGGGGGTAGCGAACCATTCTGTCAAGAAGATATTTTTTACTAGACATATAATGAATTGGTTAGTGGCTGCAGTTATTATAAGTAAATTTACAATTTTGAATTTTAATTTTGAAGCTCATTCACTTGTGTATTTCGTTCATTCCTCTTAACCTCGAGGAAATTGAAAAGTTCGTAATAACCGAATTTCTATCTCCTCATGAGCAATGGTTCTATGACAGATGTATGAGAAAATAAAAACCACTAAGTGAAAAAAACTCTTTCCAGGCGAAGAATAGCGCCTATCTGCAGGCTGCCTGTGGTTATTTTGTTTCGCTCATGCCTGTAAAAGCTTACATAAAATTCTTCTTCCTCAATATTCTTTTTTGGCCTTTACTTCTGTTGTATCACTTTCAAGTATTGGTACAATATAACCGCCGGTGTCAATCCTTGTTTTCGGAAAAGTTGTTTGCAATAATGCAAAATCATTGCTGCTTATATTGGTCTGCCAGAGATAAATTTCCTGTATTTTTTTTAAACCTTTTAATTGTATCACACCCTGTGTTGTAACTTTTGTGTCAACAAGATTCAGATACTGCAGATTTGAAAGTGATTGAATTGTGTGCAATCCATTATCAGTGATATGCGTGTTTTCCAAATGAAGCCTGGTAAGATTATCAAGCTGCGCCACAGCAGCAAGAGATGAATCATTGATATTAGTGCTTGCCAGGTTCAGCCATACCAACTGTTTTTTAAGCTTCAGCAATTGCTGTAATATTTCATTGCTTAGTAATGAAGCGGTAACAAAGTTTGCACTCAGGTAATTGCTGTTTTGAGCAACGGGAATTATCACAATGCTATCCTGTTTTAGTTTTTCTATTACGGCATTATCGGCTTTCTCCACAGGTGTTAAAGGAATATAGCTAACCGTATTTTTAATTTCAGGAGCTTTTTGCAAAGCAAGCAATATGGGTTTTAAATTTTCAGGTTGGTCAAATTCTTTTACTTTTTTGTTGAAATCTGCGCCATTATCAATCCACCAGTGCAGCAGTGCAATTTGATTTTTGGATGGCTGAGATTTTTCTTTGGGTGGCATGTGATCATCATCTTCAGGAGGCAGCATCAGTCGTCTCATTATTTCGCTTGCATCTGCTTTTCCGGGTTCAATCACAATTCCATCTTTTCCCCCCTTCATCAATTTTGTGCTGTCGTCCATGCGCAAGCCGCCCTTCTGTTTATTTGGTCCATGACATCCATAGCATTTTGTGTGAAGTACCGGCCTTATCACATCGCTGTACACAAATGCTTCCTGTACATTTGGAAGTGGTTTTATAGTTGCATTAGAAAATGAACTATCGCCTGAAAATATATCTGCGAGCGGTTTAGTGAGATAATCAGAACCATGCGTTAATGATCCGCCCAAATGCCCGGTGATCATTATTAAGACTAATAATCCGAGTGATAAAATTTTTTTATTTACGACAAACTGCGTGTTCTTTTCTTTTGCATACAGCATAAAGGAAACAAGTGTTGTGCCGATACCCATCCAGAGATGCCATGTTACAAGTGTTTTATCGTAATCATCGGTAGTGGACAAAGTATAACCTGTAATGCATGCTCCCAGTGCAGTAACAGCTCCGCACAATAATGTAATTGGGACAGCCTGTTGCAATGCTTTGTATTTTTCTTTCCTCGCAAGCCATTGCAATAACAATGCGATAAGCAGCATACCGATAGGCAAATGAACAATCAAAGGATGAAAGTGGCCTATAAACTCTGAGATGGAAAGTAACACCTTGATTGTTGAATTATTTTTATGACTGAATTGATAAAATGAAGATTGAAGTTATAAAAATCTTTTGCTTAATATTTCTTCGACGTCAGTTTGTATATCTTTTTCTCAGCAAATTCATCATATACACATTAATAGCCCACTGGTCTGACAATGGTTCTCTTGTATAAGGCAGTGCAGGCATATAATCCGGAGGGCCAAATTCTGTGAGTATCGTTAAGCGCTCGCCCTTTTGGTTTTTAATTTCCACAACAGCATCCCACCATGCAAAATGTGCATTCAAGGCATCGTTCCATTCAGGTGCACGCGGGTCATTCACCTGCGGCCCTTCCGGATGACCAATCCGTGCATGGATATGATCAACACGCTGCAAAGTCATATCCACAGTTTCTTTTTGATCGTTCAATAAACTTTCATGCACATTGCACCAATGCGATACATCAAACGTAACACGCAAGTCCGGAATTTTTTCCATATACTGTCTTGCTATGGGCGCAGCAAATAAAATTCTTGAGCGATGTGTTTCATGGCATATCTTAATGCCTGTATCTTTTGCTAATTGCAACGTATGATCTATAAATTGTTTATTCTCTTCGAATGAAAAGAAATCTCTGCCCGAATGGCAGTTGATGTATAAAGGTTTCTGAATAGAGTTTGTCGCTGCGGCATCAATCATCTTTTTAAAATAATCAAGATGCTCCTGCCAGTTGCTTTGATAACCGCCGGTGAGAAAACCCACTTCAAGATTATTTTTTTTCAATGCTTCAAACAATGCATCCTGGTCTTTCTTTTCCATTGGCCACCAGATCTCAATGCCATCGTAGCCTTCTTTTGTAACTCTTTTACAGTATTCATCCAGTGTGCCGCTAAAGCCCCAATTGGTGGCAAGTAATTTTAATTCGAAATTTTTATTCATGCTGAAATCAGGTTTGTGCGAAAGGGCATAAGCTTCCAGTGAAGAAAGCATCAGTGCTGCAGCCGATGTTGCAGTTAACTCTATAAAATTTCTTCGTTTCAATATTTTTTGCATAAGTAAGGTAATTAAGGAAAGCTATGAAATAAAGAAACAGTAATTTTTTAATTCAACGGGCAAATAAAATATGTTTACAATTTCTCCAATATGCTTACTACTCCTTCTCTTTTTAGAATTAAATAACCAAGCCTGTCATTGCTGATACCTTCTTTCAGATGATAACTGAATAATAACTGGTCACCCTGCACCTGTGTTTCAAAAAACCGGAACTGTATGTTTGGGTATCGTTTCAGAGCTTCTCCTATTTCATACAGGTGGGTGGACAGAATGAACAGTGCATTTTTCATTTTCAACAATCCTTCAATCACAACTGTACTGCATTTCATGGCATCCTGCACATTGGTGCCTTTAAAAAGCTCGTCAACAAGTATAAGCCAGTGTTTGCCGTCACTGATTTTTTCAATGGTCTTGCGCACACGCTGTACTTCATTGAAGAAATAACTTTCGCCTTTTATAATATTATCCTCCACCTGTATATTACTGAGCAAGCCGTCAAACAAACTTAGTTGCATATATTTCGCAGGAACTCCCATACCAATATGAGCGAGATAAACTGCCACGCCTACTGCTTTGATAAAGGTACTTTTCCCCGCCATATTTGCGCCGGTGAGAAAAAGAAAATTCTGTTGATGTGAAAGCTCTATATTATATGACACAGGTGTCTGCAGCAGAGGGTGATACAGTTGTTGAGCAGTAAATGTTGGTTCATCTGAAATTATCAACTCAGGAAAACAATATTGATATTTCATACAAGCTGTTGCCAGGCTGTGGTAGGCATCGAGCCTGCTGTACAAATCTATAAGTTCATGAGCGTCTTGCCTGAAATGCCGGCGTATAAAATAACCGTAGCGAAGTATCTCAGCAGCAGATAGTTTTTTCCCGCTCTCCAGCCGGAGCAATGATTGCATCATCTGCCTGTTGAGCAGCATGTTGATTCGATCAATGATAATCCTTAATACGGCAGGGATCTTTTGTTGTGATAATAACTCAACCATGTTATGCAGGCCTTTCACAAAATCCGTGAAATGAGTAATCGAATACCTGATAATGGAAAAATCGGGCCCGTTAAAAATTTTATATAAAAGACTGTTGATGAGGCCTGCATGAGCCGGAATATCATTAATCTGTGTTTCGTAGAATTTTTCAATCACCATAATAGTGCCATTGGTAATGATGAATGGCCATTTGTCATACACAGAAATAATTTGCTGCAGCGTCTGCTGTGTTTCTTCTATCTGATTGATCCTTTCAAGCGGCTTGCTTAAAAAAAGTCTCAGCCACTCTTTTCCACCGATGGTTCTTGTAAAATTGAGATGATGAAAAACAGATTGTTCTTCGTCGTGAAGAAAGATAGACAGATCGGTAATAGTGGTTTTGTCTATTTGCATTAGCCTAAACTTAAAAGAGAAAATGTATAATATAAAAACCAGCCGACAGCCAGCAGTATGGAAAATAAGAGAAATGAAAAAGACCAGGCTCTTATTCTTTTAAAAAGATCCAGCAAAAAGCAAATTGCCACGGGGACAAAGAAAACAAAATTAATTTCATTATCATAAGATAAAATACCATAGATGTTTAATGGTAAAATCCCAAATAACACGAGAATGCACCATATGCCAAATAATAAATTGACCAACTCGATGCGTCTCTGATTCCGTTCAATTGCAATTGTATTTTTTCTCCCGGAATATTTTATAATTACCCCTGTAATTCCATGAATAAAATAACATAGAGGTATCATTATTAAAAAGAGTATAACAAAAAATTCTTTCAGCATAGTTATCTTTCAAATTTCAATCGCATTCCTTTATAAGATTCATCAAACATGTGCTTTCCTCCGCCCTGAACCGGAAAGGTATAAACGAGATTCCCATTGACAAATGTATGAGTAATGGTTGCAGGAAAAGTAAAACCCTCCAGCGGGCTCCATCGGCATTTGTACAAAATATTTTCTTTGCTCACTGTATAAGGCCTGTTCATATCAGCCAAAACAAGGTCTGCATAATAGCCCTCACGAATATATCCCCTGTCTTTTATCCGGAAGCATTTTGCAGGAGCATGGCTCATTTTTTCTGCAACTTTTTCAAGACTTATTTTACCCTCTTTTACATAATGCAACATCAGCAACAAAGAATGTTGGACGAGTGGTAAACCGGCATGCGCTTTTTCGTAAGGCTCATTTTTTTCTGCCCATGTATGCGGGGCATGATCTCTGGCAATTATATCGAGCCTGCCATCAAGCAACGCTTTCCATAAAGCAGTCTTATTATGCGGCGCTTTAATAGATGGATTGCACTTTATCAGGTTGCCAAGCTTTTCATAATCATCGCTTGTAAAATGCAGGTGATGAACACAAACTTCTGCAGTAATTTTCTTTTCCTCCAGCGGTATCATATCCGTAAAAAGCTGCAATTCTTTTTCCGTGCTGATATGCAGAATATGCAGGCGGCTATTATTCTTTTTCGCATATTGTATTGCCCTGAATGATGATTCATAACAGGCTTCCTCATTACGTATTACTGGATGATCGGATGGTTCCAGTTCCTTCTTTTCTGATTTCAGCCTGTTTAAATTGGATTGTATTATCGTCTCATCTTCACAATGCGTGGCTATAAGCAGTTCGCATTCCGCAAAAATTTTATCGAGTGTAAGCGGATTATTTACCAGGAGGCCTCCGGTAGAGGAGCCCATGAAAATTTTTACACCGCATACATCATTTTTTTTGGCATTTGTTTTCAGCACTTCATCAATATTGTCATTGGAAGTACCCATATAAAAAGAATAATTGGTGAGAGATGTCCCGGCTGCAATGTTGTATTTGTCTTCCAGCAATTGCTGCGTAAAAACGGGAGGCAAAGTATTTGGCATCTCCATAAAGCTGGTTACACCACCCGCTGCTGCTGCTTTCGCTTCTGTATAAATTGTGGCTTTATGCGTAAGCCCTGGTTCACGAAAATGTACCTGGTCGTCAATGACGCCGGGTAATAAAAAAAGGTTGCGGCCATTAATTTCCTTTGGGTTTCCTGCAGGGTCAAGGACACCACTTATTTGTTCAATGAATCCGTCTTTAATGAATATATCCCCATAACTAATCTGATTTTCATTTACAATACCTGCATCTTTAATCAAATAATTCATCGGGCAAGTTTAATGGAGAAGAAAAATTTCTGCAAATTATGCAATCTGCAATCTTATTGATTTTTTTGTGGCCTTTTTTGTTTAATCAGCAATCCGTTTTGCTTTTATATTTTATGCAGTGATGTTGTTCATTTTTAATTCGGAGATAACAAATAAGATTATGGTTTTAGCATCACCATGTCTCTCTTTGGATGAAAAACGAATTGATAAGTTATAAAGATTAATGAATAAAAAAATATTCATCAGGCAATGGAATAATACAGCCATTTAACTGCTTAAAAATTCCTGAACTGATATTTTTAAATGGATTTATAATTTTTTTTTAATTTTTGATGGATTAACTTGTCCCATATTTTTGATCAGGGGTTGAGGAAACTAAATGTTTAATGGCCTGTATAATTTTGCATAATTTATCTCGATTTATTTATTGTTTTATTTTTATGCGGGAAGTCACCAAAATATAGTTTCCCTTTTGCATGACGGACTTTTCTTTTTTAAAAATAAACAGAATTATAAAACCAAAACAATCATGAGAAAACAAATTTTTACACTACTATTGGACACACTGTTTGCTCAGGCTT
>JAHEZC010000079.1 GCA_023251275.1 Parafilimonas sp.
AAGGATAGCAGATCGGTGGAAATGCTCTGGGAATGCGGGTTTCATTCTCCCAAACAGGAAATGCAGGTATTGAACGGAATTGATAAAGTTATAAAACATATACATGATTATGAAGAACTGCGTGATACTTTACCGTATGAAATAGATGGTATGGTAGTAAAAGTAAATGATATAGAGTTACAGGATAAGCTCGGTATGACCACGCATCACCCGCGCTGGGCAATAGCGTTTAAATTTAAAGCGAGACAGGCAACCACTAAATTAAAAGGAGTAGAATTCAATGTCGGAAGAACAGGTGCAGTTACGCCTGTCGCCAAGCTTGAACCTGTACATATCGCCGGAGTCACGGTGAGCAGCATTTCCATACACAATGCAGATTATATAAAGGAAAAAGATCTTAAGATTGGCGATTCGGTATTGATTGAAAGAGCCGGGGATGTAATTCCGCAGATTGTGAAATCATTGCCGGAGTTAAGAAACGGGGATGAAAAAACAATTCATTTCCCTGCACATTGTCCTGTATGTAAAAGTAAACTATTCAGGGAAGAGGGTGAAGCAGTCTGGCGTTGTATTAATATTGAATGCCCGGCCCAGGCAGCAGAGCGCATTATACATTTTGTGAGCAAAGATGCGATGGACATAAAGAGTTTCGGAGAAGCCAATGTGCGCAAATTTTATGAATTAGGATTATTGAAAGATATACCGGGCATATACAAATTAGATTATGATGCAATTGCTGCACTGGAAGGTTTTGGGAAAAAATCAATTGACAATTTACGCAATGCCATAGAAGCATCAAAGATGCAATCTTTGAATCGTTTGATCTATGGTTTGGGTATCCGGTATGTGGGAGAAACCACCGCAAAAACATTAGCCAATGCGGTACACAACATACTTGATTTTGAAAACAAATCAGAAGAAGAATTGCAGCAACTGGAAGACATTGGGGTAAAGGTTGCCAAAAGTGTGTACAGCTTTTTTCATAATGAACAAAACATTCAAATGCTTCTCCAGTTGAAAGAATTGGGTTTGCAATTTGACAATAAGAAAAAAACTTTATCAAAAGAAAATACTTTGCAGGGACAAACATTTTTATTTACAGGAACGCTTGCCAGGCTGAAGCGAAGTGACGCGGAAGCAATAGTAGAAGACCATGGCGGCAAAATTCTCAGTGGTGTAAGCAGCAATTTAAATTACCTGGTAGCAGGTGAAGATGCCGGAAGCAAATTAGAGAAAGCGAAAAAGATAAACACAGTAAAAATTATTACCGAGGATGAATTTTTAAAAATGGTGTAATGATCAGAACTATTAGAAAAAAATTCATTTTACTCTATAAACAGCAGCAGTTTGTAAGTTAAAGCATAAAATCCTTCTATCACAAATTTCAATCCGGCTAACTTTGCAATGCTATTCAAAATATCTTTCTGAATGAGCAAATATTAACCACATAAATCACAGTCATGATTTACAGAATTGAAAAAGATACAATGGGCGAAGTAGAAGTGCCATCAGATGTATATTGGGGCGCTCAAACCCAGCGCAGCATAGAGAATTTTAAGATTGCACAGGACACTGATAAAATGCCAAAACCAATTATCAAGGCATTTGCTTATTTAAAAAAAGCTGCAGCAATAACCAATTTTGAATTGGGTGTTTTGTCAAAAGAAAAATGTGATATGATCGCACAGGTTTGTGAAGAAATTCTTGAAGGCGGCCTCGACGACCAGTTCCCGCTTGTCGTGTGGCAGACCGGAAGCGGTACGCAAAGCAATATGAATGTAAATGAAGTGATCGCATATCGTGCCCATGTTTTACGCGGGGGTGCCTTAACGGATAAAGAAAAAATCATGCACCCCAATGATGACGTAAATAAATCACAGTCATCGAACGATACTTTTCCAACGGCCATGCATATTGCTGCCTATAAAATGCTTGCAGATACAACCATTCCCGGAATTCAGAAGCTCCGAAATACACTTGCAGAAAAAAGTAAAGAATTCATGCCGGTTGTTAAGATTGGCCGTACGCATTTTATGGATGCCACACCGCTTACGCTGGGCCAGGAATTCAGCGGTTATGTATCACAATTAGATCATGGATTGAAAGCCATTCACCACACGCTTGCTCATTTGAGTGAACTGGCGCTTGGCGGTACCGCGGTGGGCACAGGTATCAATACACCCAAAGGTTATGCAGAGCTTGTTGCAAAAAATATTGCTGCATTGACAGGATTACAATTTGTCTCTGCAGAAAATAAATTCGAAGCATTAGCTGCGCACGATGCTGTTGTGGAATCTCATGGCGCTTTGAAAACGGTGGCAGTAAGTTTAATGAAGATCGCCAATGATATACGCATGCTTTCAAGCGGTCCCCGCAGCGGCATCGGTGAAATTCATATTCCGGATAATGAACCGGGTTCATCTATTATGCCGGGTAAAGTAAACCCCACACAATGTGAAGCACTGACCATGATTGCAGCACAGGTGATGGGTAATGATGTAGCAATAAATATTGGCGGAGCTACAGGGCATTTTGAGCTGAATGTATTTAAACCGATGATGATCTATAATTTTTTACATTCAGCACGACTGATCGGCGAAGGTTGTATAAGCTTTAACGATAAATGTGCAGCGGGCATTGAACCCATTGAAGCAAATATCAAAAAGCATGTTTATAATTCGCTTATGCTTGTAACTTCTCTTAATACAAAGATCGGGTACTATAAAGCCGCTGAAATTGCACAGAAAGCACATAAAGAAGGAACGACTCTGAAAGAGATGGCAGTTAAGCTGGGCCATGTAACTCCAGAACAATTTGATGAATGGGTTGATCCTTCCAAAATGGTCGGAGAAATGAATTCACAATAGACAAAAAATAAGCCGCTCCATTCAGAAAGCGGCTTTTTGTTTCCCGTTTTTCATAGATAGATAATTGCCTGAAAAAAATATTTGTCTGCTGAATGCAGGAATAAATAAAACGGGAGCGAAAATTAAAAGTAAATCTTATAGTAAAATCGTTTCCACTATAATTTGCGGGAACACAAAACTCAAGTATGATGAAAATAATTTTCTTTTCTGCGCAACCTTACGATAAAGAGTTTTTCAATCAATATAATGACAGTTTTGGATTTGAACTGGAATTTTTTGAAACTCAACTCGATTCGCAAACCGTGGGTGTCATAACAAATGCGGATGCAATTTGTGTTTTTGTAAACGATAAGGTTGATGCTGCAGTTGTTCGTCATATCGCTAAGAAAGGTGTCAGGATAATCGCACTGCGTTGCGCAGGCTTCAATAATGTTGATCTCGACGCAGCACGTGAATATAATATTCATGTGTGCAGGGTGCCTGCTTATTCACCGGAAGCAGTAGCAGAGCATGCAGTCGCCATGATACTCACACTGGACCGGAAAATTCATAAAGCATATAACAGGGTAAGAGAGCAAAACTTTTCATTAAACGGGTTACTGGGTTTTGATGTGCATAATAAAACAATTGGGGTAATCGGAACCGGGAATATCGGCAAAGCTTTTTCAAAAATTATGCATGGGTTTGGCTGCAGAATAGTGGCATTTGATGTGGCAACTGATAAAAACCCCGAAATGTCGTGGCTGAAATATGTCACCTTAACTGAGTTGCTTGCGCAGGCAGATATTATTTCCCTGCATTGCCCCCTAAATGAACAAACAAAGCATATTATTAATGCTGAAGCAATTGATTTGATGAAAAAAGGTGTAATGCTTATCAACACCAGCCGCGGCGCATTGATTGACACGCCTGCAGTAATTGAAGGGCTGAAAACAGCGCAAATCGGGTACCTGGGAATTGATGTATATGAGCAGGAAGAAACGCTGTTTTTCCGTGATCTTTCAGAAGATATTATTACGGATGACATCATTCAGCGGCTTATGAGTTTTCCCAATGTACTGGTAACAGCGCACCAGGCTTTTTTTACCAGGGAAGCGGTAACACAGATTGCAATAATCACTTTGCAGAATATACAGGAGCTGCTTCTGAAAGACAATTTATTAAATAAAGCTGCGTTATTGTGTTAAGAAAATTTCTTACATTCACTCTGTGACCATTTCTTTGCACCATGAAAAAAAATTTTTTTTACGCCGTCATTATTCTTTTAATTTCCTCTGCTTTTAATTCATGCCAGAAAGAAATCAGTGAGGAAAGCGGCAAGACAGATATTCCTTCTGTCGGAAGTTTGAAAGATACATCCGGCAATTGTTTATCCAGTATTATAACAGGTACATTTTATAATGGAGTTTTGCCAGGCGGCGATACCGCCAATGTCTTGATACAAGTGAATGTAATCACTCCCGGCACTTATCATATCTATACAGATATGCAGAATGGTTTTTCATTTTCCGATACAGGATTTTTCACCACACCGGGTATTAACCTGGTTACACTCAGACCATCGGGAACGCCAATCTTGCCTGTAACTACCAATTTCACCGTAACTTATGATACCAGTATCTGTTCATTCAGTGTAGATGTGCAGGATAGTACGGGTTTAGGAGGCGGTGGCACCGGAGGCAGTGTGGATAGCACAAATCTTTCTGATACTGCATGGAAATTTTCTGATGACATGACAAATTACAATGGCCCTGTTGATACTGCTTTTGTAAAAGATACACTTGGTCAATTTGTGCTCAACATTTCAGGTCATACTGTTTCAACGGGTGACAGTGGTATGGTTATCAGCCTTGTACTTCCATCTGCAGATATATCTGCTGCAGTTGGGTTAGAATTTTCCACTACAAGTACCGCAGCTTTTCAGTTTTTAAACTTTACCGGGTCAATCTATTCCGCTGATCCGACAACCATTGGATTTGAAATAAAAATTACTATCACTTCATTTGATACAGCTACAAAAATTGTTACCGGTACTTTCAGCGGTACGGCTAAAGATTCATCCGGGAATACTATTAATATAACAAATGGCTCATTCAAAGTGAAAGTCGCCTGAAAAATTCCGCGGCAGCATTCATTAGCAGAGAAGTAAAAGTTTTTTTTATAAATCCCGCATTCGCTGATGTATAATTTAAACCCTTTAGAAATCATTTTTCTGAAACTATCGTATAGTCAAGAATTTCATCTTCGTTTTTCCTGAAAATTTTACGACCTTTCCGCTTTTATTTTGATGCTCGCATTAAAGTGTTTTTATATTTCATTACGGGGGAATTAGCTCAGTTGGCCAGAGCGCTACGCTGGCAGCGTAGAGGTCACCGGTTCGAGCCCGGTATTCTCCACTATTTTTCCCGAAAGCTTAAAGAATAATTATAACGATTTTGCAGGACACCTCATGTAAGAAACTGCCTGTACCAATGGCCTGATGATTTGACGATTCGTTTTTGATTTCTGAAATTCACATGCACAAGCCCAAAACGGGGTTTATATCCTTCGGCCCATTCAAAATTATCTGTGAATGTCCATATAAAATAACCCGTCACATTTATACCTTCAGATTTTGCTTTAAATATCTGCTTTAAATTGTTTTTGATAAAGACTTTTCTCTTTTCATCTTTCACCTTGCCGTCAATTACTTCGTCCGGAAAAGCCGCACCATTTTCAGTGATAATTATATTTTTGATTTGCTTATAAGAAGAAAACTTCTGGAGCATATAATATATACTTTCAGGATAAACTTCCCAGCCCATTACCGTTTTCTCAACATTTCTTTTATCTGCCTTGATAATCTTTGCATATACATAAGGCACAAAGGGTGTATGGCGTACAATTTCCCGTGTATAATTTTGGATCCCGATAAAATCCATGTCAAAAGCAAGTTTTGCTTCATCATCCTGCCGCATATATGGAGTGATTCTGTTCAGCAACTTCAAGTCTTTGAAGGGATATGAAAGACCAAGAAGCGGTTCAAGGAACATCCTGTTCAGCAAAACATCCATTTTATTCGCAGCAGCCTGATCGCTTTCTGTAAAAGCATGGGGTTCTATATAGGAACATGAAAATGTAGTTCCGATTATCGCGTCGGTTTTTACAGAACGGATAATTCTTCCTCCTTCTGCCTGCGCAAGAGCCGCATGGTGAACTGCAGGTAAAAAATTAGCCAACCCTTTTTTTCCCGGAGCATGTAAACCTAAAAAATACCCGGCGCCTGTAAAAACCATCGGTTCGTTCAAAATCATCCAGTGATTTACCCGGTCTCCATAAGCCTTTATACAGAAGGAAATATAATCACTGAACCAGTCAATGATTTCGCGGTTTGTCCATCCGCCTTTTGTTTCAAGCGTCTGGGGAAGATCCCAATGATATAAGGTTATCCAGGGCTCAATACCCAGTTCCAGGCAAAAATCAATTACGCGGTTGTAAAAATCTTTGCCTGCCCGGTTTATACGGCCCATGCCTTCGGGAAAAATGCGTGACCATGCAATGGAAAATCTGAAATTGCGGATGTTCATACCACGCATCAGTATGAGGTCGTAAATATAGCGGTTGTAAAAATCGCATGTTATATTTGCATTCTGACCTGCAGATATTTTACCCTTTGTATTGGCAAATACATCCCATATAGAAGGACCTTTCCCGTACATGTCATTAGCGCCTTCAATCTGGTAGGCCGCCGCAGAAACGCCCCATTTGAAATCGCTGCCAAATTGTTCTTTGGTTAATGCACTCATTGCTATCCGCCGGATTGAGAAAAGATTTTCTTAAAGGTATATTCCCTGAATTTTTTTGGGTTGTTCACATTTTTACCCAACTGAGGCGATGGCCGGCCGGATGCGGGATAATGTTGAAGTAACGTATCAATTATTTGCGATGTAATATCAGGATAAGAAACAGCAACTATTTTTTCTGAGCTAAGCCATTCCTGTATCCCGGGAGCATGCTTTTTCTTCAATGATTTTATTACAGCCACGCCCATATCTTTTAATGTTGCTGCATTGCATTGCTGTTCATATTGTCCTTTCATTGGAATTACCATCAGTTTCTTTTTCAGATACATCACTTCAGCAGGTGTTTCGAAGCCTGCACCGCAAAGCACTCCTTTTGCTGAAGCCATACTTTTCATAAAGCCTTCATTGCTGACAGGATGTATAACGATGTTATTTTGGGAGACGGGTTTTTTATTATGCTTCGAAAACACTTCCCAGGGTATGTCCTTAAACAGCGAAAGAATTTTTATGATTCTTTTATCGTCATAAGCAGGGAGATACACTGTATAATGTCCTTTGTCAGATATTTCAAGTTCGCGGATTTCTTTTCGGATTACAGGAGTGAAAATATTTTTTCCGAAGCTTTGAAAATGAAATCCATACTGAACGGTAGTGGGTGCATAATATTTTAAAATTACTATACCCGCTAAATTCTTATTCTTCGGTTGCGGTGCTTTCCTGTTCAGGATAGCTGCCTGGTGACTGAGACCAACACAAGGTTTATGCTTAATAAAGCATGCCCATGCGCTTACCGGCTCAAAATCATTGATAACTATATCGTATTTTTCAACAGGCAGGCTTTTTATTTCGCGAAGCAATCTTTTTACCCGGTTCTTTTGATAGGTCCTTATTATATCCACGCCTCCTTTTTTACCAAATATGAAGCTGAGTCCTTCGAATTTATATTTTACCTCATAACCCAAATCAACATCCGCCTGCGTACCGCTGACCAATATATCCAGTTCGCCTTTCTGCTGCAGTACAGGAATGATATCCCTGGCTCTGCTCAAATGGCCGTTGCCTGTGCCCTGTATGGCATATAATATTTTCACTGGTATATAAAATTAATTTTCATGATACGGCTTTCATCAGGTTAAACTCCCTGAGAAGATTATTGAAAGTTTCTTTGTTTGACAACTCTTCTTCCGTATCAGGTTTAATATCTGCTGCATCAAAATAGTAAATACTCCACTTGCCATCCGCATATTCCAGTGCTGTGAGATTTTCAATCCAGTCTCCTGAATTCAAATAAGTGATCTTCCCCTGGCTGTTTGAAATTTCTCTTATCTCAGGATGATGAATATGCCCGCAGATCACATAATCATATTGATTTGAAATACCAATATCAGCGGCAGTCTGCTCGAAATTATTAATAAATTTGACAGCGCTTTTTACACTGTTCTTTATTTTTTTCGAGAGTGATAATTTTTCCGCCCTAAAGATTTTTTCTGCAAAGAAATTAATGAACCTGTTCAGCAGGATCAGCATATCATACCCGGCAGCGCCGAGTTTTGCCAGCCATTTGGAATGCTGCATTGTTATATCAAATACATCTCCATGAAAGATCCAGGCTTTTTTACCTTCATCAAGCTCCAGCAACAATTTGTTTACAATTTTTAATGATCCCGATTTAAATCCTGCAAATTTCCGCAGCATCTCATCATGATTGCCCGGTATGTAATATACTTTCGTGCCTTTACTGATAAGCCCAAGAATATACCTGACTACTTTCATGTGACTCTTCGGCCAATATGCTTTTGAAAATTGCCAGATGTCAATGATATCTCCATTCAAAACCAGTATTTCAGGTTTTATGCTTTTCAGA
>JAHEZC010000602.1 GCA_023251275.1 Parafilimonas sp.
CACCGGAAATACCAACACTGCCAATGGCACTCATGCACTTTATTACAACACCACCGGGTCTGGCAACACCGCCAATGGGTACCAGTCACTTTTTTCAAACACAACCGGCAGCAATAACACTGCATTAGGAAGCAGCACCAATGTTTCGACTGGTGGGTTAAATAATGCCATGGCGCTGGGATATAATGCTGTGGTTAATGCATCCAACAAGGTGGTAGTAGGAAACGCCGGCGTAACCGTTATTGGCGGGCAGGTGGGCTGGAGCACCTTCAGCGATGGCAGGTTTAAAAGCAACATTAAGGAGAATGTGCCGGGTCTTACATTCATTAATAAGCTGAACCCCGTTTCCTATACGCTTGAAATAAAAAAGTTTGATAAATTCCTCGGCAAAAAAGACAGTTTAATAAACAGTATGGCTGCGGATTATGCCCTTTCAGAAAAAAAGGTACGCACAGGTTTTATTGCACAGGAAGTGGAGAAAGCAGCACAACAGGCGGGATATGATTTTGATGGCGTAAACCATCCGCAGAATGAAAAAGATAATTATTCGCTGGTATATGCTGATTTTGTTCCTTCGCTGGTGAAAGCAGTGCAGGAACTTTCTAAAATGAATGAGGCAAAAGACGCAAGAATTGATGCACAGCAAAAGCAAATTGATGATTTAAAAACAATGATGCTGCTGCTCCGGCAAAATATAAATAGTTGTATTCCATGTGCAGGAAATTCATCCATTCAGCAATCAGCAAATATCGTTTCAGTAAGCGATGCCTCGCTTCAGCAAAATATTCCGAATCCCTTTAATTATGCAACAACAATAAATTACACTTTACCACCACAATATTCTTCAGCCAAAATAATCGTGTCAGATAAAAGTGGTAAGGTTTTAAAAAATGTAAATATTTCAGGCAGCGGGAAAGGAAGTTTGTCTGTTGATGCTTCTACCCTTGCGTCTGGTGCATATCAATATACCTTATATGTTGACGGAAAATTAATCGCAACCATGCAGATGGTATTGGCAAAATAACAGAATACTCAAAGTTTGTGCACGGTAAACAAAATAATTGATTGAGGGTACCGATGCAGAGATCAAAAGGACATATCCGCGTAAAAGCTCTCATAATAAATGGGGGCTTTGTTGTTAAAACAAATGTGCTTTCGAAAACATTCAGGTTCATTGCTGTCCTACAGTTTCACCATCTGCATATATTTTGCATCGGCCTGCGCGCTTTTCAATGGAGTACTGTCAGTAAATTTCTCCTGCTCAATAATATAATATTCCATTCCTTTTTTCTTTGCCACTTCGAGAATTTTTGGAAAATCTATACTCCCTTCACCCGCTATACATGATGCATCCTGGTTTTTTGGATCAGCATTTTTTGCTCTGTCTTTTACATGACAAAGCCTGAAGCGGTTCTTGTATTTTTCTAAGTATTTAATTGGGTCTGCACCGCCGGTAACCACCCAATAGATATCCATTTCATAATCCACTGTATCGGCATTGGTATTGTCCATCATTACATCCTGTGGCATCTGCCCTTCCAATGCAGCAAAGGAGTAACCATGATTGTGATAGGCAAAACGTATCCCGTTCTTTTTGCATATCTCGCCTTTTGTGTTAAAATCTTCTGCAATTTTCTTAAATGCATCAATAGACTTTTGTGGTCCTTTCCACGGGCATATCAAATATTTCATGCCGATGGACGCTGCGTCCGCGGCCTTCTTTTCAAAATCTTTATCAATATTGCAATGGCTTGAAATTATTTTCATACCGAGATCATCCATGTATTTTTTAAAGTCTGCAGGACTCATTCCCCAAAACATTCCTTTGGCTCCTTCAAAGCTTTCTATTTGTGTATAACCGAATGATGAAACCTGTTTCAAAGTATCTTTTGCATCTTTACCCATGTCTTCTTTCACGGTCCATAACTGCAAACCAAAATTTTTAAGCTTGCTGCCTGACGCAAATAATTCATTGCGTGACAAAAGCATGGCTGATCCCATTATTCCCGTTTGTTGCAGAAATTTTCTGCGGCTGTATGACATAATGATCGTTTTATGAAATGAAAAAATAGCGGCAAATAAGAATGCACAGATATTTCAATCTGCAATACTTCCCAGCCCTTGCCGCAGGGGCAGGAATTTGCAACTCATCACTTTGCAATTTGCCATGCTACGTTGCCCAGGCTTTATCACCTTTTTTGTAAGGGATACATCCTTCGTACCTGCCAGGCACTGCAACATATCTTAAAGCTTTTGTGGCGCCCGGTTCTGAAGTAAAGAAACCC
>JAHEZC010000603.1 GCA_023251275.1 Parafilimonas sp.
CATTCAGCATACGGCTTTGCACAGCAACTGTTGCGGCTTTTTTCATATCAGCATCCGGCAGCACGATCAACGGATCTGAACCGCCCAGTTCCATCACCGATTTTTTGATATGCTTTCCTGCAAGTGATGCCAATGAACTGCCTGCACGTTCGCTGCCTGTCAGTGTAACTCCCTGCACAATTTCAGATGATACAATTTTTTCCACATCAGGTATATCAATGATCACAGATTGAAACACGCCTTCAGGAGCGCCAGCATCGAGGAATATTTTTTCAATGGCGAGTGAACAACCTGTAACATTCGGTGCGTGTTTAAGCAATGTAACATTACCTGCCATCAACGCAGGCACAGCATAGCGGAACACCTGCCAGAAAGGAAAATTCCACGGCATCACCGCAAACACAGCGCCGATGGGTTGATAGGCAACAAAACTTTGATGATAACCTGCTTCAATCACATCATCCTGCAAAAAAGATTCTGCATGCTCTGCAAAATAATCACAGGTCCACGCACATTTTTCCGCTTCTGCTTTTGCTTCAGCAATCACTTTTCCCATTTCATGCGTCATCAATGTTCCGAACCTCTCTTTATCATTTCTTAAAATGGTCGCTGCTTTTTTCAATACATCTGCTCTTTGACTGAAGCTGAAATTTTTCCAGGCAGCAAAAGCTTTTGCTGCATTTGAAATTTTCTTATCAATTGTTACACCATCATGCAAAGGATATTCTGCAATCACCTGCTGATCAAATGGAAATATGGATTTGAAAACTGCCATGTTTAATTTGAAAATAAATTAATTTGAAAATAAATAATCCAGCATAAACAATCAATCAATTATTGAATAAGGTTTTGCATCAACATTTGTTATAACACATTTGCTTTTCACTTTTCTCCTTCTTACCAATTTAGTAATTTAACCATTCAACAATTAATGAATAACCAATATTCAATTTTCAATGTTCAATAATCGCACTCAATTAATTCGTAAATCAAAAAATCGTAAATTAATATGTTAACGTATCAGCTTTTCAATATCCCGGGTTCTGTTCAACTACTCCTCCTGTTCCATCAATTTCTCTTTGTGGAATCGGCATAATAGGCTGCACACCTGCACCAAGCACTTCTTCTACTTTACCTGTACGGGCAAGATCAAACAAACGATGACCTTCAAAATTTAGTTCTGCCCTGCGCTCAGCAAGCACAGCATTCAAATATGCATCATCATCGGGGACATCAGCAGGCAGAAGCGCAGTCATCCCTCTTGATATACGTATTGTATTCAGATCTGCCAGACCCGCTGTACGACCTTTGGCTTCGGCTCTTATCAAATACATTTCCGCAAGCCGGATCACATAAGCATCATTATCTTTTGTGGTTTCGCCACGGTATTTTTGCGAACGCCCATCAGGGCTGATGCTCACATCTACATTTTCAAAATCTGCCAATTGGCTTCGCCTGTCATCAGGCCTGTTTTGAAAAAAATCATTCAGATCAGCATTGGCAAGAAAAATAACATCAGAACGCAGCGCATCATCACGCAGATAGGTGGCTGTGTTGAATGAACTGGTATTCTGCGGATCAAATTTTAATTCAAATACGCTTTCTGCTGTTAATTTTTCCGTATAAATTTTAGTAAAATCATCCGGGCCGAATAATCCGAAATTGTTGTCGTCAATTACATCTGTTGCCATTTGAGCCGCTTCGTTCTTGTCCCCATGATACAGGTAAACCCTTCCGAGCAAGGCTTTTGCTGCAGATACTGATACATATTGATTCCCCTGGTAATTATTCAGCAAACCGGCAGCCTGCGTTAAATCTGCGATAATCTGCTGATAAGATTGCTCTACAGTACTCCTCGCTATCGGCTCTGAAGGATCATCTGTGCCGGTCACTATGGGAATACCATATTCTGAACTTTTATCCCAATGCTCTCCCCAGAATCGAAGCAGATCGAAGTTGCCCAGGGATCTTACAAACAATGCTTCACCGGTTGTATTGTCTTTTTCATCATCCTCAAGCCCGGGCACATTGTCAATATTATTAATGATCTTATTCGCAGTGTAAATGGTGTTATAAATAGCATTGTACGATTGTGTAGTGTAGATATTCGCAGGGCTTATACTTCTCTCTTCAAATTCATTGAGGTCAATTACATCGTAGCCGCCGGTAGTACCATTATCTGTATAACACTCAACCATCAACGGAAAATATCCTCCGTAATAATTTCTATCCTGCAAAGTATTATACATGCCTATGCGTGCATTGCGAAGTCCGCTGACACTGGT
>JAHEZC010000080.1 GCA_023251275.1 Parafilimonas sp.
AGGCTATCTCCATTTCTGTTTTATAAAGAATCATGTTTGTTTATATGTAATTAACCAAAATGAAAAATTAACGATCCACTATCCACGGTTTAATTATACAGAAATCATCAATTAAAAAACCTGTCAGAACGTTCAGCCCAACAGGTTACTTATCCAATCTGTATTTGTTCACTTATTAATAGCTGGCCGGTGATGATACAGTCTGCCTGCCCTGCATGCGGCCACCTTTCATTAACCCATCATACTGGCGCATGAGTAAATGTGTTTCTATCTGTTGCAAGGTATCTAAAACTACACCTACCATGATCAGTAATGAGGTGCCGCCGAAAAATGTACTGAAGCCTGCGGTAACATCAAGCCGCTGTGCGAAGCCGGGTAAGATACCTACGAATGCCAGAAAAATTGCTCCAGGTAAAGTGATCTTATCCATTACCGCACCGATATAATCGGCTGTCGGCTGCCCGGGTTTTACTCCCGGGATAAACCCATTATTGCGCTTAAGGTCCTCACTCATTTGTTTGGGATTGAAGATTAGCGCTGTGTAAAGAAAAGTAAACCCAATTACCATCACTCCATAAATAACCATATACCACGGGTTACTGTGATCGGAAAATATTTTTACAATACCCTTGGCAGAATCGAGATTTGTAAACGAAAACAGTGTTGGCAGAAACATGATTGCCTGAGCAAAAATGATTGGCATTACGCCTGCACTATTCACTTTAAGAGGAAGAAATTGTCTTGCTCCCCCAAACTGCCTGTTGCCTACAATTTGTTTGGCATAATTTACAGGCACTTTTCTCACACCCTGGATAAGAATGATCAGTCCCATGATAATGGCAATCAATACGGCTATCTCGATCAAAAATATCAGCAAGCCGCCACCGCCTTTCTCCTGCTTCGTACTGAATTCCTGAATTATGGACTGGGGTAATCTTGCCAAGATACCGACCATAATTATAATAGAAGTACCATTTCCCAGGCCTTTATCCTGTATTTTTTCACCAAGCCACATAACGAACAAAGTTCCTGCAGTCAACACGATAATGGTTGATAAAAAGAAATATGGCTGGTACGCCGGTATTATCGCCGATGCATAACCCCCTCCTGGATTAGTAAGGTAGGACACATAAGCTGCAGACTGAAATGCAGTAACGATAACAGTAAGATAGCGGGTCCACTGGTTGATTTTTTTGCGGCCGCTTTCCCCTTCCTTCTGTATTTTTTGCATCTGGGGAACCAATATCGTCATCAGTTGCATAAAGATAGAAGCGGAGATATATGGCATTACTCCTAAAGCAAAGATGGATGCATGCGAAAATGCACCGCCTGCAAATGTATCGAACAAGCCAAGTAACCCATTGTTACCCGTATTAGCCTGTGCTGTATCTAATAAATTAGGATTGATACCGGGAAGCACAATATGTGTACCCACTCTATATACAAGAATGAGCGAAAGGGTTGCAATGATCTTTGTCCGCAACTCTTCGATACTCCAGATATTTCGTAATGTTTGAATTAATTTTTTCACTGAACACAGAAGTTTATATAAATTTCTTCAAAACAGAAAAACGCATCCACGGATGCGTTTGGCAAATATCGGTAAAAACTAATTCAAAATTTCTACAATACCGCCTGCCGCTTCAATAGCCGACCTGGCTTTGCCGCTAATCGCATTCACTTTAAAATTAAGTTTTGCTTTCAACTCACCATTGCCAAGTATTTTTACCTTATCAGTCCGGCCAACCAATCCATTTATGTAAAGATTTTCCAGGCTAAATTCAATAAACCCATATTTTTCACTCAATTGATCAATCTGGCCAAGATTGAAAACTTTATACTCGATCCTGTTATTATTTTTAAACCCACGCTTCGGTAATCTGCGCTGGATCGGCATCTGTCCGCCTTCATGTGCCATTTTATTTTTAAAACCGCTGCGGCTTTGATGGCCCTTATTTCCTTTCGTCGAAGTACCGCCTTTACCACTTGCTTCTCCGCGACCTAAACGCTTTTGTTTGTGAGTAGCTCCTGCTGCCGGCTTAAGAGAGTGTAATTTCATTGTATAAATTTTTTCAACCGGGAAATGCATTTCATTAATCCAAAAATGGCATTTCCAAAATTGATTTTACATTAATTCTTCCACTTTTACCAAATGGTTCACTTTACGCACCATGCCAAGTATCTGTGGAGTCGCCTCGGTTTCCCTGGAAGAATGCAATTTCCTTAACCCAAGAGCCTTTAAAGTAAGCTTTTGGCGCTCCGACCTGTCAATGGCGCTTTTTACCTGTGTTATTCTGATCTTTTTCATATCATCCGATTTGAAGTTCAAGGTTTAAAGTTTCCCATTTTGCACTTAATTATTTAACGTTGAAACTTCAAACTCAACAGTTATCCGTTAAATACTTTACTCAATTTTAAATTGCGGTTCTTTGCAACGTTTACAGGCTCATGAAGCATAATTAATGCTTTGATAGTTGCCTTTACCACATTATGCGGGTTAGCAGAACCGAGGCTTTTTGCCAATACGTCTGTTACCCCTGCACTTTCAAGCACAGCACGCATGCTGCCTCCGGCTATCACTCCGGTGCCGTGAGCAGCGGGCTTGATTAAAATCTTTGCTGCGCCTTCTTTGGCAAACTGGTCGTGCGGAATTGTGCCATGCAGTATCGGAACTTTTACGAGATTCTTTTTTGCATCTTCAATACCTTTTGTTATCGCTTCCTGCACTTCTTTTGCTTTGCCCAATCCCTGGCCTACTACACCGTTTTCATTGCCCACTACAACTAAAGCAGAAAAACTGAAAGTACGTCCGCCTTTTGTAGTTTTTACCACACGATTAATTGCAACAACTTTTTCTTTTAATTCAATTTCTCCGCCCGGCTTTACTTTGGTTATATTTATTTTAGCCATTTTATCATTTTACTATTTAAGCGTTAAGATTTGCGATTTTCTTTACGAATTACAAACGATCTTTTCAACTCGTAAATCAGGAATCTGGAATCTAAAATTGCAGCCCTGCTTCTCTTGCGCCATCAGCTACCGCCTTTACCCTTCCGTGGTATAAGTACCCTCCTCTATCAAACACTGCATTTTTAATTCCCAGTTCGCCAGCCTTCCGCGCTATGGCAGCGCCAACCAATTTACTCAGGTCTATCTTAGTACCTTTTTGCGCTTTAATATCTTTATCTTTTGAAGATGCAGCCACGAGTGTCTGCTCATGCACATCATCAATCAACTGCACATAAATATCTGTATTACTGCGAAATACCGAAAGCCGCGGTTTCTGAGCCGAGCCAGATATTTTCCGGCGAATATTGTAACGGATTTTTTGCCTTCTTAAAACTTTCACATCCATTTTTTTGCTCCTCCATGCCCGCCTGATGCGGAAGCGTAATATTAGTTTACAATTTCAGATTTTGATTTTTCCAATCCATTATGATGCTATTTACCCGCTGCTTTGCCTGCCTTACGACGTATAAACTCATTGCTATATTTAATACCTTTCCCTTTATACGGCTCAGGCTTACGCAGGCTTCGTATCTCAGCAGCTACCTGTCCCAACAATTGTTTGTCAATTCCTTCCAAAGTGATTTTAGGGTTCTTGCCTTTTTCTGTAATGGTAGCAACTTTCAATTCTTTTGGAATTTCAAAAATGATGTTATGCGAATAACCCAATGATAAATCAAGAAGATTACCTGAATTAGTTGCTTTATAACCCACGCCTACCAACTCGAGGTCTTTTTTGAATCCATCCGTCACACCTGTTACAAGATTTGCAATCAACGCCCGGTATAATCCATGCATGGCGCGATGACGAATTTGATTCGTAGGACGATTAAACTGCACCGACCCATCTTTCACTTCCACTTTGATGCTTCTGTCAACAGCTTGTTTTAATTCGCCTTGCGGTCCTTTAACAGTAATAACATTATCAGTACCAACAGTTATTGTTACTCCTTTTGGAATACTAACCGGCTTGTTACCTACACGAGACATAATTTGAAAATTTGAAAATTCAATAATTTGAAAATTTGCTACCGGTATTTTTATTTTTTCAGGAAGCCCGGGTATCAGTTTTCATTTTATTCTAAACACTTTGAAAATTTTTTTAAAATCGCCAAAATGTTTAATTATTAATAAATGCTGCAAAGAACCTCACCACCTACATTTTGCGATTTTGCCTGCTTATCCGTCATTACGCCTTTAGAAGTACTTACAATTGCAATTCCAAGGCCATTGATCACTCTTTTGAAGTCACCCGGTTTTGCATAAGTACGCAAGCCGGGTCGGCTGATTCTTTCGAGCGCATGAATAGCCGGCTGCTTTGTTTGAGAATCATACTTCAATGCAATTCTGATGGTCCCCTGCTTCTTATCATCTTCAAACTTATACTTCAGAATATAACCCTGATCGTAAAGTATCTCTGTTATACGCTTTTTTAAATTCGATGCAGGAATTTCTACTAACCTGTGGCCTGCCATTTGCGCATTGCGAATCCTTGTAAGGAAATCTGCTATAGGATCAGTCACCATATTTTATTTATCCTCCAACATCCGCCTTTGGCGGAAGAATTATATTGTAATTGGTTATGACAATAATATATAAAACACCTTCTTAAATTCCCTCATGGGGGGATAAGATTACCAACTCGCCTTTCTGACGCCCGGTATCTTACCATCAAGCGCCATATCGCGAAAGGCAATTCTTGATATTCCAAAATGCCTTAAATAGCCTCTTGGGCGACCGCTTAACTGGCAACGGTTCTTTAACCGAACCGGAGAAGCATTTCTTGGTAATTGATCCAATGCTGCATAATCACCTGCCGCCTTTAATGCTGCACGTTTTTCTGCATACCTTGCTACCATTAGTTTGCGTTTTCTCTGCCTGGCAATTATTGATTGTTTAGCCATATTTTATTGTACTTCTATTTTAAAAATCTGAAAAAATCAACCGCATTTTGTCACTAAATTTTCCCCTTAGTTATTTTTGCCTTTAAAAGGTATTCCCATTTCTTTCAGCAACTCATAGGCTTCTTCATTAGTTTTTGCAGTTGTCACAAAAGTTATATCCATTCCTGTTATCTTATTCACTTTATCTATATCTATCTCGGGAAAAATAATTTGTTCAGTAACCCCTAAAGTGAAGTTGCCGCGACCATCGAAAGATTTATCATTGATGCCTCTGAAATCACGCACTCGTGGTAAAGCCACGGATATTAAGCGATCAAGAAACTCGTACATCTTTTCACCACGGAGAGTAACTCTTGCACCGATTGGCATTCCCTTGCGCAATTTGAAATTCGATATATCTTTTTTACTTACAGTAGGTACCGCTTTCTGGCCTGTAATCAAGGAAAGTTCCTCTACTGCTACATCTACTAATTTCTTATCTGCTACCGCGCCGTTTACACCACGATTTACGCAAATTTTTTCGAGCCTTGGCGCCTGCATTACACTTTTATAGCCAAATCTTTTTACCAAAGAAGGTACAACTTCTTCTTTATACCTTGCTGATAATCTTGGAGTATATTTAATGTTGCTCATTATTTGATCACCTCACCGGATTTTTTTGAAATTCTTACTGATTTTCCATCCTCCCTGCTGCGCCTGATTTTGGAGGGTTCACCAGCTTTTGCATCCCACAGCATCACATTACTGATGTGAATGGGTGCCTCTTTCTTTATAATACCGCCTCTTGTATTTTTGGCTGACGGTTTTGTATGTCTTGATACCATATTTACCCCCTCTATTAAAACCCGGCCATCATCAGGCAGCACCCGCAGTACTTTCCTCGGTTTGAATGCAGGCTTGCCGCTGTTATCTTTCAGGGGTTTGGCCTCGCCGGAAATCACAATAACAAGATCTCCTTTTTTGATATTGTATTTCGGTTTAAATCTGTTGCTCATATATCCTCCAACATCCTTCTGCCAGAGAAGAATTTTATTTTTAATTTTTAATATGCCCGTTCCGGATTCACTTTATCTATTATTACCATGATTGTGGTTCTCTTGCCATTTTTATAAGCCCTGTTATAGTACTTCAGGCGCCAGTGAAATAATTTTCATATAGCCCTTATCTCTCAGTTCCCTTGCAACCGGCCCGAAAATACGTGTGCCTCTTGGTTCATCTGCGTTGTTCAGCAGCACTACTGCATTATCATCAAAGCGTATATATGAACCGTCTTTGCGGCGCAATTTGTTTTTAGTGCGAACAATTACTGCTTTTGAAACTGTGCCTTTTTTTATGCCCCCGGCTGGAATGGCATCTTTTACAGTCACTACAATCGTATCACCAATCCGGGCATAATCCTGCCCGCTATTACCCAATACCCTGATACAAAGCACTTCTTTGGCGCCGCTGTTATCAGCTACATTAAGCCGTGTTTCCTGCTGAATCATCTTCAATTACGATTTACAAATTACGATTTACAATCCCCTTGCTATCTCACTGTTGACTAAAAACTGCCAACTGTAAACTGATATTATTTCGTTTTCTCCACAATCTCCACTAATCTCCAGCGCTTTGTTTTGCTTAATGGACGTGTTTCCATTATTCTTACAACATCACCGACAGCGCACTCATTCTTTTCATCATGAGCGTGAAACCTGGTCGTTTTTTTTACAAACTTTCCATAGATAGGATGTTTAACCTTTCTTTCTACAGCAACTGTAATGGTTTTATCCATCTTGCTGCTCCTGACAACTCCTATCCTTGTTTTGCGCAAATTTCTTTCATCCATTAGTTAACCCTCCGTCATCCTTTCTCGCAGAAAGGATTTTTAAAAGTTTTTATTTCCCCCACTGCACATTCTTTACAGAGTGCCCAGCGTGTTTTTAAATACTTATCTGCCTTTTATTTAATTCAGTTTTCAGTCTTGCAATATCTTTCCTGAGATTGCGGATGCTTATAGGATTTTCCAATGGAGAAATAGCATGAGCGAATTCCAGCTTTTTCAACCTTAACTGATCTTCACGGATACGTGCCGTGATATCGTTTTCGTTTAAATCCTTCAGACCCTTATTAAAATCATATTTATTATTAGCCATTATTTTTTAATTAAAATTTGAAAACTCTGTAACCTCGGATTAACATTTTTATCAATGACTATTACAATTTCAAATTATCTTATCAACTCCTCAGATCTCTTCGCACTACAAATCTTGTTTTGATGGGTAATTTTTGTGCCGCAAGAAGCATGGCTTCCTGCGCAATCTGCATAGAAACCCCATCACATTCAAATAAAATACGTCCTGACTCTACTACAGCCGCCCAAAATTCAGGATTGCCTTTACCTTTTCCCATCCTCACTTCCAAAGGCTTGCGGGTAATCGGTTTATCCGGAAATATACGAATCCACACATTACCTTCCCGCTTCATTGCACGTGTCATAGCCTGCCTGGCGGCCTCTATCTGGCGATTTGTCAGCCATATAGGCTGCAAAGATTTCAGTCCATAAGAACCAAATGCAATCGTAGTACCTCTTTTAGCCACGGCCCTTATCCGCCCTTTTTGCGCCTTTCTGTGCTTTGTCCTTTTTGGCTGTAACATATATTACAATTTGAAAAGTTGAAAATTGCCTGTTTAATTTCTCCGGTCTCTTCTACCGCCCCGATCTCCTCCTCCTCTTCTATCGCCACCGCCGCCTCCTCTTCTATCATCTCTCCTGTCACCACCACGCCTGTCATGTCTTTCGTGCCTGTCATCGTCCCTTCTTTCTCTTCTATCGCTCAAATCACTCTTACCGCCTACAAAATTTGGATTCAATTCCCGCTTACCCAGCACTTCGCCTTTACAAATCCAGACCTTAATTCCAATTTTACCGTAAACAGTGAGAGCAAATACAGAAGCGTAATCAATATCCATACGGAATGTGTGCAAAGGCACACGCCCCTGTTTTATTTCTTCTGTTCGGGCAATTTCAGCACCACCCAAGCGTCCGCTCACTTTCACCTTAATACCTTCGGCGCCCATACGCAACGCAGAGGCAATAGTCATCTTAATGGCACGTTTATAATTAATACGGTTTTCAATTTGCCGTGCGATAGTATCGCCTACTATTGCAGCATCCAGTTCCGGACGCCGGATCTCCAGTATATTTATCTGTACATCTTCCTTGCCTGTAAGTTTCTTCAATTCCTCTTTAATGCGGTCAACTTCGTTACCTCCTTTTCCGATGATGATGCCGGGTTTTGAAGTATGGATTGTAACAATCAGTTTTCCCAGGGTACGCTCAATCACAATTTTTGAAATGCCCCCTTTGTTGATACGTGCATTGAGATATTTCCTGATTTTATTATCTTCAATCAGCTTACCGGCAAAGTCTTTTTTACTACTATACCAGTTACTCTCCCAACCACGTATGATACCTAACCTGTTACCTATCGGATTTGCTTTCTGACCCATGTTGAATGAGTTAATTTGAAAGTTTGAAATATATTTCAAACTTCCGGGTATTTGTTTTAATTTTTTTTTAATGCTGTTAAAGTCATTTTCGAATTTTTTCCAAACT
>JAHEZC010000081.1:0-5816 GCA_023251275.1 Parafilimonas sp.
GATTCTTCTTCAGATATTTCTTCAGCCGCTTCTTCTGCAGCCGGTTTTGCAACTGCTTCATCTTTTATTTCTTTGTCATCATCATCTTCTTCCTCTTCCTTTAACTTTATTTCAACATTATTTTTCTTCAGGATATCAAACCATTTTATCATCTTTTTCATATCGCTTGCATACACCCGGTCAAAATCTATATCAGGATATACATTTTCAAAATATTTTTTTATAGCAGCAGTGTCCTTTTCTGATGGGAGCTTTTCATTACTGGCCTCCATCGCATTAAACACTTCAACCAAGTTCACATTATCACCAACAGTAAATACTTCGATACCTTCCAGGTGAGAAAAATTATGAATACGTGAAGAAATAAATCTCGTGCTTTTATCTTCCACCGAACGCACAATAGCTCCGTCTGCCTTACTGCCTATCAACTCAAATAATCCACTCAAACCGGTAACAGAAATAAGCTTGCTATACTCCATATAATTTCAGATTTTGAGGGCTGCAAGATAAAGCAAAACGACTTTACCGAATGCTAAAATTGTTTTATAAAAATTACCCGGTTATTTATGAACGGTAAGCCATTCACATTTTAATTTATCAACTTTATAAACAAATCAGTTGATATGAAAAGATTTTTTACGCTGGTCTGTTGTTTTGTATTTACAGGTTTTTCTTATGCACAAAACCTACAAAAAAGTCCATGCCTTTCAGATACTGTTTACCGCCAGTTTGATTTCTGGATCGGTGAATGGGATGTGTATGGTCCGCAAGACAGGAAAGCAGGAGACAGTAAGATTGAGCTAATTCTCGACAGTTGCATTATTCTCGAAAACTGGAAAAGTGCGACGCCGCCGTACGCGGGAAAAAGTTTTAATACTTACAATGCCGGTACCAAGCAATGGCAGCAAACATGGGTTGATAACGTTGGCGGCACAACAGAATTTTTACGAGGGCATGCAGAAAAAGATAAAATGATCTTTAATGCAGACAATGTAAAGGATACTGATGGAAAAAATTTTTTGCGGAGGTTGACCTTCTTTAAGCTGAGCAATGACAAAGTCCGTCAATTGGGGGAAAGATCAGATGATTACGGCAAAATATGGGTAACAGAATATGATCTCGAATACCGCAGAAAAAAATAACATGCAACAACAATAACGCAGATTTCATCATAGCCCTGTAAAAGGCTGCTGCAAAGAATGTCAATAAAAATTTAAAATCTATACAACAAAATTTACTTACCTGCATTCAATCCTTTCTTGAATCAAGGGTAAAGCCTATAGTAGTCCCTACGTCTAATTTGCTTCTTACATGAATACTTTGAGCATGTGCTTCCACAATATGTTTGCATATTGCCAGACCTAAACCTGTGCCTCCCACATTTCTGCTGCGTCCACGATCTGTCCGGTAAAAACGCTCAAATATGCGCGGCAAATGTTCTTCTGAAATACCCACTCCGTCATCACTTATTTCTATGAGCACATGTTTTTCATCAGTTTTATATACACTGGCAATAATATTGCCATCCTGCCGTCCATATTTTACCGCATTTTCTATCAGGTTAATAAGTACCTGCAGTATTTTTTCCTTATCTGCAAACACGAGGATAGGTTGTTCGCACCCTTTTTTAATACTGCAACGGATATTGCGTTCTGACGTCTGCAGCGAAAGTGTTTCGAATGCTTCTTTTATCAGATCCTGTATAGCAAAAGCCTGCTTATACAAAGGCTGTTCTCCGCTTTCCAGTTTAGTAATGGCATCCAGGTCGTTTACCAGGTTTACCATCCGCTCCACATTTCTCGCCGTATTTTCCAGGAATTTTTTATTGACAGCCGGGTTTTCCAGGGCGCCGCTCAGCAGGGTATCTACATAACCCTGTATAGCAAAGATTGGCGTTTTAAATTCATGTGACAGGTTTTGCAAAAATTCTTTGCGGTAAACTTCATTGTTAAGCAGTGCCTCAATTTCTTCTTTTTTTTGCTCTGCCCATTTTTCCACATCATCACGCACTTCCTCTATGCTTTTTTTGGGGAGGATGTATTTATAGTACATCTCTTCCTTTTTACTGGCTTTTGTCTGGTAAATAAATTTGTAGATCAATTTTATTTTGCGGTTAATAAAGATCTCGATCATAAAGCTGATAAGAAAATAGACCCCCGCAAAAATTACTAATAATGCCAAAACTGCAACTAATACATCTTTATGGATAATATAAAAAGCAAGTGAAACAGGAACACTAATGATAACCGCTGTAAATGCTGATAATTGTTTGGGAGATAGATTTTTTGTAGTGAACATAGTAAAACGTTACGGGATTGCAAGCTACAGGAAAAAATTAAACCATCCCGTTTCCCCGTCACGAACCTTGTCGTTCATGCTTTTAGCCCCCAACTTTTTATCTTATAATTCAAATTTATACCCAACTCCCTTTACAGTGGTAATGCAGTCAGTCCCGAGTTTCTGGCGTATTTTTCTTATGTGCACATCAATAGTACGGTCGCCTACAATTACATCGTTGCCCCAAACCTGTCTTAATATTTCGTTACGCAAAAAAACCCGCCCTGGTTTTGATGCAAGCAGGTAAAGCAATTCGAATTCTTTTTTTGCCAGTATAATTTCTTCCCCGTTGCTATTAATAAGAAATTTCACAGGATCAATTACCATATTGCCGATTGTAATTATTTTCCCTTCTTCTTTATTTATTCTCCGGAAGAGTGCATTAACCCTGCTGACCAAAACTTTTGGTCCGATGGGCTTATTTATATAATCATCCGCTCCGCTTTCCAATCCCTTTATCTGTGAATTTTCATCATTCAATGCGGTTAGAAAAATTATCAGTGTGTCTTTGAAAAATTCATTTGCCCGCAGCAACTGGCATACTTCTACGCCTGTTTTAAAGGGCATCATAATATCTAAAATGATGAGGTCGGGATGAATTTTCTTCGCCATGTCAACAGCTTCGTTGCCATCTTTTGCAGTATATATCTCATATCCTTCTTTTTTCAGATTATACTCAATAATCTCAAGAATATCTTTCTCATCGTCTGCTACCAGTATTTTCTTTGTCTTCGCTTCCATTGACCAAAATGTTTACACAAAATTAATTTTACGAATCAGATATGTGATGAATGTAGTATTATTATATTATTGTTAAGAGGTTTAATGCAGATTTGATAATACTTTTGCCCCAGATACCTCATAATAATTTTAATGAAAAACATTTACATACTGCTTTTAACCATCCCGGTAATAAATTTTTGCGCCGCTCAGCCTTCCGAGAAAACATCTGAGATACCGCTGGTCCGGCAGTATTTTCACGGAAATATTGATGCAACCCAAAAAAGCATTTTATTATCTGATGGGAAAAACCCCGATCGCTTCTCCCCCACTCAAAACAGTGAACTAAATGACGAACTTACCATAGCTCTTACCACGGGTGTTGATAATATCCAATCTTTTATAGAAGAAGACAACTCTCTTGACAACAACAACAAAATAAAATTCCTTCGCGGATTAAATGATGCTTTGAATTCTTATAAAAGCAGGTATATAGACAAGTCTGCCAAACCATCCATTTTGCCGGATCTCCTGAAAGCTTTTAAAGAAGGAATTGACCTTGAAGCTAATAACCAGTCAATCGAACCTGTTATTTCGAGGTATGCTTATGATATAGGAGATATTCTTGTGAAAAATATAGCTTATAGCAACAATGCAGGTGTGGATGTCTGCCGGGCTGTGCTGATTTTGAAATATTGTGAAAAAAACCCGGATAAAATTTTAAATACACTTAGTAAATACCCTAATTCTCCATACACAGACAGTCTTATTCTCGTCGCTGCCCACCGCGCCCCTGACAATGTATATACGTTTGCCGCAGGAAATAATGAACTTGCCGCAAAAATTCAAAACAACCCTGACCCATTGGTCAAAATCATCGGACGCCTGGCAAAAATGAGTTCCGGGCGCCTGTTTTTTCCTTTTCTTGACAACCTTTATAAAAATAAAATCAGTTTTGAGGAGATTGATTCTGCTATGAGAGACAGCACCAAATATTACAAGCTGCTGGTGCAGACACAAATTGATTACACTAACAGGTTAAGAATGAAAGACACGCCCCTTGGCAGGCAGGTTCTTACAAACAGGCTGGCAGTGAAGGCAGTGGAAGTTTATGTAAATACCATTAATGCATTGCACGAATCTCCAGACAATATCCGCTTCAGAGTAATTGAAAAATTAAGCCCACAGGAATTATTTTATCTCGCTGTGATGTGTGAAGAAGAAATTTACACATCGAGCTACGTACGGGGAGTTTACCCCCGTATCTGGCAACACAAAAAAATGGAGCGGGGTGATAGCTTATTAATGAGTGTAAGTTTCGACCATTTTAAAAAATGGATAAAAATGGCCGAGAATTATAATACGCTCGACAATTTTTTATCACGCATGGAAAAAGAAAATGCCCGGATACTGATGAAAGCTTTTGTAAGGAACCTGGACAAAAGCGGGTCACTGGAAGATGCCGTAGATGTAGCCAATTCCTTTGCAAGCATTTCCGATAAAAATAAAACCCTGCGCAGCCTTATATTGAGCGAAGTTCAGCACAACCTCAGGCTGGCAGAGGAAACAAATAACAAAAGAGCTGCTGACATTTACAGTATTTTAAATACACTTTTTCTTTCAATTGACAGCTCCAACAGGATTGATGTTTCCAAAACACTCGGAATTCCACCGGTTTATTTTATGCCAAACAAAAACCTGCGGGATACATCGGGGAAAATTATTGTCCAGCAATTCTTTTATGGAGACAAAGACGGCAAGACTGTTTTTAATAGCTTCCTCAGCAGTTTCAGCAATTCCAACTGGAAAATAAACTATACAAGTGAATGGGTAAGCGTGTCTTCTACAAATGGAACACCGGTGGTTATTTACGCCAATAAACCACTTGATGAAACACAAGGCCTTGACGGCTTAGCCCAGGCGGATCTAAACGGATATCTTGCTGAAAATAATCTGGAGCCCGTTTTAGTAATACACCGTGGTCACAGCTATTGGCTTCCTTCCACACTCAATCAATTGGCGCCTTCTGCCAAAGTAGTATTACTTGGGAGTTGCGGAGCCTATCAAAATCTGAGTAAAATTCTGGCCATTTGCCCTTCTGCGCAAATTGTTGCATCCAAGCAAACAGGCAGCGGATTGGTAAACCACCCGATGATCTACACTATACTCGATTTGCTGAGACAGGGTAAAGATCTGAATTGGCCTCAATTATGGTCTAATCTTTCCAAGAGGCTTTCAAACGATTTATTTGCCGATTATGTGCCTCCGCACAAAAATCTCGGCGCTGTATTTATTATGGCTTATAATAAAATGCAGCAAAAGGAAGAATATTAGCAGTCAGCAAAAGACACCTCTTTCGAAAGCAATTTATTTTATTCAGCCAAATAATATTCGCAAAAAAACCTGATTTGAGCACATGCTGAATTACTTTTTCAGCAAAACTCAACGGTGCCGTCGTCACTTCATGCGCAAATTTTCTCTTCGGGTTGCTCATTAAGCCCTATCTGTTATCTTTGCGGCCTTATGAGCATTCAACAGGAAAACCGTTTTCAGGCGATCATTTCCCATGCAAAAGAATATGGCTTTGTATTTCCCGGGAGTGAAATTTATGATGGCTTAAGCGCAGTATATGATTATGGTCCTTATGGCTCTGAGCTTAAAAAAAATATACGCGACTACTGGTGGAAAAGCATGACACAGATGCATGAAAATATCGTTGGTATTGATGCAGCCATTTTTATGCATCCCACCACGTGGAA
>JAHEZC010000081.1:5916-8460 GCA_023251275.1 Parafilimonas sp.
ACACAAATTGGTTCTGTTGCTGGTGAGGCGGATACTATTTACCTGCGACCCGAAACAGCCCAGGGCATTTTTGTGAATTTTCTGAATGTGCAAAAGACTGCAAGAATGAAAATTCCTTTTGGCATTGCACAGGTCGGTAAAGCTTTTCGTAACGAAATAGTTGCAAGACAGTTTATTTTCCGCATGCGGGAATTTGAACAGATGGAAATGCAGTTCTTTGTGCGGCCGGGTATGCAAAAAGAATGGTATGAATATTGGAAAGATGCGAGGCTGAAATGGCATTTAAGCCTTGGCATCCCTGCTGAAAAATATCGGTATCATAGCCATACGAAACCGGCGCACTATGCAGATGCGGCATTGGATATAGAATATGAATTTCCTTTCGGCTTTAAAGAAGTGGAAGGCATTCATTCAAGAACAGACTTTGATTTAAGCAATCATCAGAAATACAGCGGAAAAAAATTGACATATTTTGATACTGAGATTAACCAGCATTACATTCCTTATGTAATCGAAACTTCCATAGGCCTCGACAGGATGCTTTTACTCATTCTCTGCCATGCGTATGATGAAGAAACTATCGTGAATGATGAGGGAAAGACAGATACACGTGCAGTGATGCGTATTCCTGCTAAAATAGCTCCCATAAAATTGGCAATTCTGCCTCTGGTAAAAAAAGACGGGCTTCCGGAAATTGCAAGAATCCTGATGAATAAATGCAAGGAACATTACCGTTGCTATTACGAGGAAAAAGATACAATCGGCAGGAGATACAGGCGACAGGATGCTATTGGCACACCTTTCTGTGCCACAATTGATAAACAGACAAAAGAAGATGGCACAGTAACATTGCGGCATAGAGATACAATGCTGCAGGAAAGGATACACATAGATAAAGTAGCAGAAAAAATATCTGCGCTGATCTGATTATAAAATTTCTATATATTTGCCGCTGAAAATTTTTTTGAAAATTTCGTAAACCATTTATTTACAGTTACGTATTAACTTATTAAGGCTATACCTAACCTGAACACACGAAAATTACATCATGATGAATATTGATTCCATTTTATTGTTTGCACCAGCTTATACAATTCTTACAGTTGGCATGGCAGGAGTTGCCGGTTTTGTTTTAGGATTATTGATCAGGTACGGGATCATTTTAAAACAGAAGCGCAGGATCTTGACTCTTGAAGATGAAATGCTGACCAGTCATTCAAGGATTTTATCGCTTGAAAAGAAAATCAGTGAACTAAGAAAAGAGGTAAACAATTCTTCAGAAGATAGTGTTGAAATGATAACCAAGAAAAAGGTGGAATTAAAAGTTTCCTGATTGCTAACCATACAATTCAAAGTGTATGTCTTTTTTATCATAGCCCATAGCTATAATTTTTTCCCTGGCATCATCAATCATATTTTTCCATCCGCATAAAAAGAAACTGGCGTCTGGTTTATGATCATTCACTATTTCTTTATAAACCGCATGTACATATCCTGTTTTAAAACCATTGCCTGGGTTTTCTCTTGAAAAAGTCTGTATGTATTGAAAGTTTTTTAATTCTTTTTCTATCTCTTTCATTTCATCCGCATATAAAGCATCACTGAATTTCCTGCAGCCAAAAATGAGATAGATATTCTTATGTGGCAAATTATGCTGATGAATGTAATACAGCATACTTCTGAAAGGAGCAATGCCGGTTCCGGTGCAGATAAAAAATAAATCTTTTTCAACAGGTTCAGGTAATGTAAATACGCCTTGTGGTCCCCTAAGGATAAGTTCACTGCCTTCATTTACTTCGTTGAACAGGTAATGAGTTCCTGCACCGCCTTCAAGCAATACAATTACCAACTCGATAATATTGGTTCCGTCAGGGTGTGAAGCGATGGAATAACTTCTCCATCGTTTATTTTTCTTTTCATGAATAGGCAGGTCAAGCGTTACAAATTGTCCGGGTCTAAAATCAAATGTGCTCAGTTCAGGTATTTGTATCCAGAAACGTTTGGTATTATGTGTGGCGTCTTCAATTTTAATCACCTTACCGGTCCGCCATGGTTCAGGCATAATTGCAAAATTTTGTTCAATATTACAAATACAATTTTATTCCTGCACGATTTGAAAATTTTTATTTTCTCTCCGGTGACAAATAAAATTTTGCTTATTGAAATTACTTAGTGCTGCAGTGAATACATTTTACTACAACAGCTTTTCAGTTCCGAATATTCAACTGACAATTTCATTACACTGAATCAGTTTTATCTCCTCCATTAATCTATCTTTGCAAGGTAGTTATGAATTTGCAGGTGTTGCTGGATAAGTATCAACAAGACCCCCGCCTTTTTCAATTGGCGGACAGGTTGTCTTTTGCCGATCCCCAAAAAATCTTTCTTAAAAATCTGCAGGGCAGCAGCGCTGAATTTGTGTTGGCTGCGATTTTTTTACAGTCAGTTAAGCAATCATCCTTACTGCAAACACACGCAGTCTCCGGAAGAGAAACTAATCACCTGGTTGTATTAAATGATGCAGAGGAAGCAGCATACTTTCAC
>JAHEZC010000604.1 GCA_023251275.1 Parafilimonas sp.
TTGGTTTAACTAATATTTATTTTTTTTGCATCACTGAAATAAACAATTCTTTCCGGTCATCCAGGGATGAATTTCATAGCCCAGCCTTCCAGTTGCCACAGCAGGATCTGATTTCAATAATTCCTCACATTCTTTTTGATCCCTGCATTTCATAATAAAAATGCCGCGCCAATTCGTGTCGTCCAGAAAAGGGCCCGCAGCAATAATTTTACCTTCTTTAGCCAATTTCCCGATGTTGGCTAAATGACCTTCCTGTATTTTAGCAGCAGTTACAGAATCCTGTGTACGGTTATTGCCTTTTACCAACATTACAAACCACAGGTTCACTGGTACAAATCCTGTATCCTGCACAGAACTGTCTTTTTTTGATTGCGCGAACATTATTAATGGAAGCATTATGCCGGCAAGCAGTAAAACTGTTTTCATACGATTACATTTTGGTTGATTAAGAACACAATTATATATAAAAAAAAAGGACAGCTTTTCAGCTATCCTTATTTTAAAAAATAATGCCGAGAATTTATATAATAGTTGTTGTTCCGAAATTCGATTTCACGGTTACTTTTATGTTCCCGCTTCCTGACTTCCCGGTGTAATGATAATCAAACCTCGGGCTGCGCCATTCACTGTCTTTTTCTTTTTCTTCTTTAATATCAAAAGCGCTTTTGTTCTTAAAATCTCCAAAATGTGTCTCAAAATCAAAGTCGGCGGAAAAGTCTTTGCTTGCAACAAGTTTAATAGTTGAATAATTATTATATAGTTTGAAACTTTTTAAATTATTGTCGAGATTGAGTTCAACGCCGTCAGAAAATTCAAATCTTGCATCAATATCCCCGCTCAGTTTTTTTACGGAGAAAGAAGAATAGCCGATGGAGAATTTGCAGTTACTGATACTTTCAATATCCGCTTTGCCAAACTGCACGGATAGCTCTTTTATATTGGATAAATTACCGGCAGTTAAATTACCGAACTTTGATTCGATATCCGCAGGCCCGCTGTAGTCCGGAACAATTGTATTCCCGAATTGTGTTCTCAGCTTGAGTGGATTATTTGCGGGCAGATGCACTACATAATTAATTTCCATCTGCGTATTTTCCTCTTTTTTTGACTTATTGTTATGTATGTCAATCTTTGTTTTAAAGTAAACGCCATCACCTGACTTACCGTCTTCGATAGTGATCCCGTCAAGAATGCGCTGCAATTGATCTTCCCGCCCGGATGATTTGGTTTTTGCAATGATCTCCACATCTACCTTTACTTCATTGTTTGTCCATGTAACCAGCTTTGTTTCTCCGAACTGATTGTCAACAGAAATTTTATCGCTGCCTGTAATAGTGTAGGATTTACTGTAGCTTTTCTTTTTTTCTACATCACCATCCTTTGCAAAGAGGTGATTTGCTGATAGCGTGATAATACAGAAAAAACCAATGCTACAAAGTTTTGTAATCGTTTTCATATTTGCTTTTTTTTGATTGTTTGATTGTATGAATAATATCGAGTTGTTTGCTTAAAAGTTCTGCCTGCATTTTCAGGTTATTGATCATGGCTGTGAGCACCAATTCTTTTTTTGGATTGGTCTGCAGTAAATGTTGCAGGTCATGATACGTGCTGTCCAGCTTTTTTATTTCTCGGGAGAAATTTTTATATAAAACCGGCTCATCCTTTTCGATTCTTTTTAATTGATTATATTTTATTGCTGTAAGCCTGGTGTAATAAAAAAGTTCTTCCTTAAATTCATCGGCGTTCGCATTTTCATTGTCTTCGTTTTTTTCTGGCTTTACAATTGGTGAATCAATATTTGATTGCTGCAGCTCACTGGAGTCTTTTACCGGTGAAGCCTTATCATGCAAATTTGCTTTTGCTGTAATTGTTTCATCAGGTTTTGTGCGGGTAAAATACCATATACCACTTATCACCAATACAGTTGCAGCAACGATGGAGACCAACCTGATAATTTTATTTTTTGTAAACCATCCCTGTTTTTTATCGAGGTCAAGCCCATACTGAATATTTTCCCACACCTCGTCAGAAGGCTTATCAGAATCAAAAGCATCCCGGTTTTCCCTGACAAATTCTTCCAGCTTCTTATACATAAGCGTTTTCTTTTTTTAACAGCTTCAATAATTTTTGTCTTGCACGCATATACTGCGAGCGTACTGCAGTTGATGATATTTTCAAAATTCCTGCAATCTCTTCGTGGTCATATCCTTCAAAGAGATATAAGCTTAAAACCGTCCTCGTATGATCATTTAACTGTTGCATACATTCCT
>JAHEZC010000605.1 GCA_023251275.1 Parafilimonas sp.
ATATATCACAACAATATCCGGAGATTTAATCATTACGTCGCTATCCATTCGCAGGTACAGGTCATATACTTTATTGCCGCCAATACCTGCACCGGTTAATTCATAGTTGGTAATGCCTTGCTGCTGCAGCATATCCTGCATCACAGTTATATAACCGTGAGGTTGTACGCCTGCCTGCGTAATGGAATCGCCGAAAAAAATAATTTTCTTTTTGTTATCTCTCACAAATGATGCAAGGATTAAAATAGCTATAAAGACAAATACTAAAATAAGCTTGTTCATGATTTTTATTTTTTTTAGTTGAGAAGATAGGGGTTTTCTCGGTAAACCTTCCAGATAAATTCACCAAATATAGTATTTGCCCAGGCAAACCATTTGCGTGTGAATTTCGATGGATCATCTTTATCAAAGCTTTCATGCATAAAGCCTGTATTTGCATGTGTACGCTGCAGCATATCGAGGCAAAACTTTATTTCTTTATCGTCCGATGAAGTTAAGCCACGCATAATAATGCTCAATGGCCAGATCATATTCATGCCGGCATGCGGCCCGCCAATACCTTCTGCCGCTTTACCTTTGAAGAAAAAAGGATTACTTTCTGAAAGAACAAACTTTCGTGTGCTTTGATAAGTAGCATCTTTTAAATCAACTGCATCAAGATACGGGAGAGAAAGCAATGAGGGTACATTTGCATCGTCCATTAAATTGTAACTGCCATATCCATTTATTTCATAAGGAATTATTTCTCCAAACTCAGGATGGTTTGCTTTTGCATACTTCTTTAATGCATCAGAAATTTGGAGTGCCAATTTATTTGTATCAGACTTAGTATTGTTACCAAGGTTAAGATGGTTCATTAATTTTGCTAATTTCAGCAAGCTAACAGTTGCAAAAAAATTAGAAGGTATCAGATAAGGAAATATCGTTGCATCGTCGCTGGGGCGAAACATGGAACAAATCAATCCATTCGGTTTTACAGGATAACCATAACCGCTCAGCGGTACGCCATCTGTTGCCCATGAAGTATTTCGTTGAAAACTATAAGGCCCCAACCCATCAAAACGTTGCTGCTCTTTAAAAGTTTTTACAATCAGCTTCATCGCTTCAATCCATTGCTCATCAAATGGCGATACATCATTGGTAGTTTTCCAATAACCATAACTTAAACGTATTGGATAACATAAACTATCCACTTCCCATTTGCGCTCATGCACACCGGGTTTCATATCGGTGATGTCTGTGCTCTTCCATTCGCTGATCTTATTTTCATCTTTATAAAAAGCATTGGCATACGGGTCTTTCAAAATACATTTCACCTGCCTGTTGATAACACCTTTTATCAATTGCTTCAGTTCTTCATCTTCTTTGCACAAAGGAAGGTAGGGCCATACCTGTGCCGTACTGTCGCGGAGCCACATGGCATCAATATCGCCTGTGATCACGTAAGTATCAGGCTTGCCTCCAATGATCTCAAAATCAACCGTGGTATCGAGCGTGTTGGGAAAACAATTTTCAAACATCCATGCAAGCTCTTTATTGCCAATCTTGCTTTTGATCTCTGTTATAAGTTTTTCTACCGATTTGCTTTTGAATCTTCGCTGTACTTCAGGAATACGAACAACCGGAAAATCATCTATGCCGTTTGTTGCCAGTGAATATTTTGACATAACAGTTGCTGCTGTTGCCAGTGAAGTTTGCTGAATAAATTTTCTGCGTAGCATAATGGTCGCTTAATTATTGCAAGATGATATAAAATGGTAAGAAGAAAGCAGATAAAGTTAGGGATGCCGATCTAAACCCGCTTTAATTTTTTTAGTCATTCCGGGCAACTAAAAATTTCGGCAATGCAGATAAAGATTGGTTTGATTTTCACATCTTGATATTGAGTTATTGAATACAAACAGAGGACTGATCATATTTGCCGGGAAAAATATTGGACAACGTAAATATTGATCACCAACCAATTTGCACAAAATAAAACTACTTTTGTTTTATCAAAATATTCATTTCATTTTATCTGCATTTCATGAAAGTCTTCAATTACTTTTTTTGTTTTGTATTTATTGTATTTGCTGCATTGCAGTACAATGATCCTGACCCTTATGTATGGATGCCGATTTATTTATATAGTGCATTATTTTGTTATCTCGCAGCAAAACACAAGTTTTATCCAACAGCTTACTGGATAGGGATTGCCGCCTATTTTCTGTACTCATTGTACCTGTTATTTGATAAAACAGGCGTGCTGGATTGGATGGAATAACATAA
>JAHEZC010000082.1:0-6920 GCA_023251275.1 Parafilimonas sp.
CAGGATAAATGGTATTGCAGTCACAGAAAAACCTTCCTGGTTGTCCACTATTCCCGTTACAAAATTTGACACGAAAAGAAAAGATGCAGAAACCAATTCAAAAAAAGACAGCAGTTCAATGCCGGTTGGCGGCTGGCAAAGTTTCCAGGAATATGTGTATAAAAAGTTGCATAAGGAAATGGATACTACGCTGTCTTCAGTTGTGGTGAATGGGAATGTAGAAATAGAATTTTTCGTTAATGAAAAAGGAATTCCTTACGATTTTAAAGTGATAAAATCACTGGATGAAGAAAGCGATGCAAAAGCCATTGAAATACTAAAAGATGGTCCCCGGTGGATAATCTCTAAAAAGAATAAAAAAGAAAAAGTAACTATTCAATTCTGAGACAAAAAGCCTTTTTATTTAAAAACATTTGCTGACAAAGACTCTTACCGTAGGTTTGCAGAAAATTATGCCGTATGAAAAAATTATTTCTGCCAGCAGTTATTGCTGGCATCTGCCTGACTGCAAAGGCACAGGTAAATATGCCTCAGCCGAGTCCCACTCAAACCATTGTACAAAATTTCGGACTCGGTAAAATTGCACTCGAATATTCACGTCCTTCGATTAAGGGGAGAACCCTGTTTGAGGAAAACAGCGATCTTGCTCCGCTCGGCAAGATATGGCGTACCGGCGCAAATGCAGCTACCCGCTTAACTTTCAGCGATTTTGTAAACTTTGGCGGAAAAGACCTTGATACGGGGTCCTATGCTCTTTTTACCATTCCCGGTAAGACAGAATGGGAAATAATTCTCAACAAAGGATACAATAACGATGGCCTCCAGAATTATAAAGAAAGCGATGATGTTGTTCGCTTTAAGGTGCCTGTAATGGAGCGAACACCTGCTACTGAAACCTTTACCATGCAGTTCCATAATCTGAGAAATGAAAGTTGTTCGCTTAACCTAATCTGGGGCAATGTTTTTGTAAGTATTCCCATTACCACGAATATAAAAGACAGGGTAAAAGCACAAATTGAAAAAGCGTTAATGGGGAATGATAAACCTTATTGGCAGGCCGCAAATTTTTATTATGACTGGGATAAGAATTACCCCAAGGCATTGGAAAATGTAACCAAAGCCCTGGATGAAAATAAAGATGGCTTCTGGATATATATGCTGAAAGCAAAAATTGAAGCAGCAATGGGTGATAAAGCCAATGCCAAAATCAGTGCACAGAAATGTATTGAAACTGCCTCGAAAGCAAAGAATGATGATTATGTAAAACAAGCTAACCTGTTACTGCAAACATTGTAACATGAAAATTACAACTTGACATGACCTGAAAAGGATTTCAGAATAAAGCCCCGCTTAGACAAGCGGGGCTTAGGTTTACTAAATGTTTACCTCCAACAACGATCTTTATAAAATAATTTTGCGAATCATCAACCATTCAACTTCCTAATGCCCAACCTTCATATACTCTTTCAGAATATCTGGTTTCGGAGTTTCAAAAATTTCATCCGCAGGGCCATATTCCACTATTTCTCCATAATACATAAATACTACATAATCTGCGAGCCGCCTCGCCTGTCTTAATATATGTGTAACATGAATGATGGTATAATCATTCCTGAGCTTTAAAAATTCTTCTTCAATTACCCGGCTTGAAATAGGATCAAGGGCAGACGTAGGTTCATCTGCAAGGATAATTTCAGGCTCCACAGCCAATCCCCGTGCAAGACACAACCTTTGCTGCTGCCCGATGGAAAGCTTTTGAGCAGAGCTTTTTAAACGATCTTTTACTTCATCCCATAATGCCACTTCTTTCAAATGCTTTTCTACTTTTTCACTGATGACCGATCTTTTGCGGATGCCTTTCAGCCTCAAACCATAAGCGATGTTTTCATAAATTGACATGGGCAGCGGATAAGGCTTTTGCAACAGCAGCCCCATTTTCTGGCGAATATGTGTGATATCAATTTTTGTGTTTAAAATATCATCACCATCAATTTTAATTGACCCTGTCAGATGGAGGTCGCTGTACAGGTCGGTCAGCCTGTTCAGGCATTTCAGCAAGGTCGTTTTACCGCATCCAGAAGGTCCAAGCAAAACGGTGATGCTGTTTTTGGGTATAATGATGTTGATGTTTTTCAGTATCTGTGTTTTGCGGGCAGATACATTCAGGTTTTGGATGTCCACAATGGGAACTTCCATTGCAACCGCATGAAGTTTGGTTTCCCTTTCCACATGATTTGTTTTAAAAATTGGTGTCGTTGTCTGCATAAAAGGTATTTTAATAGTAAACAATTAATTTTTCCGTAGCCTGTATAAAAGCCTTGCAGCCACACTGATACAAAGCACAATAAACGTCAATACAATCGCAGCAGCATAAGCACGGTTTTGCACTTCTTCTATGGGCGACCCCAACTGGAAGAAAATGGCAAGCGGCAATGTTGCTGTAGGTTCTCCGAAACTCCGGGGAATATAATCTGTGTATCCGGCTGTAAAGAGCACTGATGCAGCGTCACCAATACCCCGGCCAAATGCCAGCAGTATTGCAGTAGCAAAACCCGGAAGCGCTTCGCGGAAAAAAACTTTATATGCCGTTTCTGTTTTTGTGGAACCCAGTGCATAAGCCGCTTCCTGCAGGCCGATGGGGATGGTTTTCAAAACTTCATCCATAGCCCTGATCATAATAGGCGCTATCATAGCAGCAACGGTCAGCGTGGCTGCGCCAAGCGAATTTCTCAAGCCAAAATACATCATGAGTGTAAAGCCAAAAGCCCCATATACAATAGAGGGTACCCCCCACAGTACATCCAGAAAGAAACGGATGCTTATAAGCAATCTTTGATATTTTATCAGGTAAATATTCATGAACAATGCTACCGGCAGGCTTATTACGAAGGCGAGCACAGTGGCTGCTACTGCCAGATAAAATGATCCGGCAATGGCATTCAGAATACCTCCTTCCTTGCCAAAATAAAATCCGCCTTTTGGTTCCTGGCTGATCATTTGCCACGAGAGGGATGACATCCCCTTTTCCACAATGCTCCAGATAATATGCACCAGCACCAATACAACAATAAGCGTGAACAGCGCCGATAATACGCGGAAGATCTTTTCTTCCAGCTTTCGTCTCAATGTCATATTAACTCTGATTTATAAATGATATACCTGAATATTACGTTTATAAGAAGAATAATGACAAACAACAATAATGCACCGAACATCAGCGCCGAATCATAGGATGGAATGCTCATCATTTCTCCATAATTATTGGCAATTAAAGCCGGCAACGTATAGCCCGCATCAAAAACAGATTGAGGTATCTGCACTACGTTACCCACCACCATGAGCACAGCCATTGTTTCACCCAATGCCTTAGAAAAACCAAGCCCATAAGCGGATATAATACCGGAAGAGCCCTTTCGCAAAAAAACATGTTTGATAGTTTCCCACTTTGTAGCTCCGAGTGACAGGGATGCTTCTCCTAATTCAACAGGTATCTGCCTGAATACTTCAAGCAACATATTCAGAATGTATGGAATACTCATCACTGCAAGCACAAGACCCCCTGCAAGAATGCTATATCCTAAAGAGTCAACTCCGAAATAGGGTGCAAGTTTATCTCCCACAAAAGGCACAATTACCAATAAGCCCCATACACCATACACGACCGAAGGGATGCCTGCCAGAATATCAATTACCGGTCGCATAAATTTCAGCATCCAGCCGGGCGCAAACTGTGTAAGATAAATGGCTGCCAGCAGGCAAAGCGGTATGCAGATAATTATCGCGATGATGGTAACCCATAATGAGCCCAGAATAAATGGCCAGAAACCAAATTGGCCGTCTGAAGGAGACCAGTTCGATGAAAAGATTAAGCTGCCTAAAGGATGATTAGTAAAAAGCGGGAAAGATTTCAATACCAATCCCGTACCGATTGCCAAAGGTAAAAGCAGGCAAAATATAAGGCATGACAACATCCATTTTGAAGAAAGATTATCAACCAGCCTTCTTGACAATACCATGACGTTTGGTTTCGTTGTTGGAAATAAAATTTAAACAGTCGTATGATAAACTGCACTATTTATCAAGCTTCTTAATCTGATCCTGAATTACACCTTTAGGCAGTGCCACATAGCCGGCTGCATCAACCAATTTTTGACCATCAGATAGAACCCAGCGGAAGAAATCGAGCACTTCCTTTTTTTGTGTTTTACCTTTCGTCAAAAAATATAGATTTCTCGCAGGGGGCGAAGGATATTTCCCGTCATTAACCGCCTTGAGGAAAATGTGGAGATTGTCGTAAAAATTCTCATCAGGATCTATCTGGCCATTACCATTTACATCAATCGGCACTACATCAATCCCGGGATGTTTTTTCCCGGTTTTCTGGTCATAGACAAACAATGTGTTATTAAACCCGATTCCATTTATATCTTTTCTTACAGCATCTGCAACTCCGGGGTCACCGGAAACACCTATTCCTTTTAAATTCTCCTGTTTCTTGCTAAAAAAAGAAGCCCATGAATCAGCCGCCCCAGCGGCATCAGCTCTTGTATAAACATTTATCTTATGCGGATTGCTCTTTTTAACGCCTAAGAGGTCTTCCCATGTTGCAATACTATGGTCAACAAATATGGAATTGAATTCAGCTTTCTTAACTCCTCTTATCTGCAAACTTTTGATATAAGCATTTTTGGCATTCAGGGTTGGCAGCACCGCATCTTTGCAAAGCGCAATCCACCAAACTCCTTTTGCCCTTTCCTCGGGGCTAAGTTCACGGGAAAACATACCTACATCTACTGCACCTGCAAGGCAATCTGTCAAGCCTTTACCGGCGCCGCCGGCTTGTATGTCAAAACGGATATCAGGATGTGTTTTATTGTATTCCGCCGCCCATGTCTGCACTAAAGGATAAAGGGCAAATGCGCCTGAGAAAGAAATAGATACTGCTTTTTCAGACCGGGGCGGCGCCCCGCTGAAATTTATCAATGATGCAAATATTGCTGCGGTTATAATAAAAAGCTTTGCTTTCATAAATTATATTTTATCTATTAATTTAATATTTTCTATAAGTTTAATAGGATTTAAAATTAAGGCTTTATTTTTAAAATTCTGAAATTTTATTCGCTAAAAAGAAAATCTGGCTATTGTCGGTGTAAATTTCAGGCTCAGGTAAAACCAGTAAGGAAATGCTTTTGAATCGCCTCCTTTTTTAATGGTTATCATTGCGTCTGTAACAGCAGCCCAGCTAAAACCAGTTTCAATTTCACTAAAACTGTTAAACTTATAATTCAGACGCCAGTCATTTTCAAAACCAAGATATTTTTTGACCGGGCTGCTATTTACAAGAAAATCATTTTGTGAATAAAACAAATGGTTTTCACACCGCAGAAATACTTTGCCTTTTTGATACCACAGGAATAAATAGGGATTCACTAATCCTGCATTATTTACATCAGCAGGAAAAGTAGTAAACAGGTCCATATTACCCATGAACCGGTGTGCAACGCCATATAAAGGAACAAAGTTGTTGTCTTTGTCAATTGGTTTGGATGCATTGTGGCCACTGAGGTATTCGAGTCCCAATCTTACTGTAATAGCTTTCGAATTATATTTTATTTCGGGTTGAATATAATATGCATCAAGCTTTTTACCTGCTGAATCCTTGCCATACTGGTAATAGCCGCTGAATGTTACATACCAGTTGTAAGATGCATACTCAAGCCTGCCACCGCTCGTAAACCGCATATTGGTTGTCTGGTAATCATTGGGCAGTGAACTTTGAAAACCGTCAGCGGTATTTAATGTCAGCAGCGTAAAATTTTTACTGAGCTTCCAGTTTAAATAATGTACCAACAGAGTCTTATAATTTGCGAAACCATTTGGCTTATAATTCGTGGTAAAATTGTTTTCAGCGTACTGGTTATATGCTGCAGTAAATTCTGTCGCAAAGTTTATCCGGTTGTTAAAAATCAATCGCACTGCATCGTGAGAATTGCCCGGAAGCCGCCAATCATTCTCTGCGTACAGACGTTGATTATCATAGATTATCCTTTGTCGCCCGATTCGTACAGAAAACTTATCGCTGAAGTGTGGCTCCGCAAAAACTTCAAACATATACAACGGGTATGTAGTGGCCTCAGTAGGTGAAGTAATCCCCTGTCCTTCACGAGGATCCTGCTGCCCCCATACACGGGTATCCTGGAGTGATGCATAGAAATCGAATTTCTTTGTTTTAAAATCGAAATTCAACCGGGTGCGCTGGTTTGTGAAAAAAGCAATAGACGTATCTTCTGTCGGAATCACACGATAGCCATGCCTTAATTCTGTTCTTGTCCTCATGTCCACAGAAATAGTCAATGTATTTTGCGGTTTGGGAGGCGCCGGTTTTGCTGTGTCTGCTTTAGGCGCTGCGGCCTTTGAACTGTCCTGCCCGAAAGTGTACTGAGCCGAAAACATAACAAAAAAAAGGCAGATAAATTTGGTTTGTGATTTTTGTTTCATAAGCGAATTTTTTTCAAATATATAATTCCTATCGAATTTATAGACATTTATTGGAAAAAAAATTATTTTTTCTTTTTCAGGGCCTCGCTTCTGCGGATCATATCTGCAAGCGTAGCATGCTTGAGAATCTCCAGTGTTTCATTCCTTACATCTGCAAATACACTCCTGATACCGCAAGTGGCTTCATCTTTACATTCATTACATTTCTGGTAATATTTAAATGTAACGCAGGGAAGCAGCGCAATCGGGCCATCAAACAATCGCATTACATCGGCAATATTGATTTCATCGGCCCTTTGATTAAGATAATATCCTCCGGCCTTTCCTTTTTTACTATGCAGCATACCGGCATTGCGCAGATCAAGCAAAATGGCTTCTAGAAATTTCCGTGGAATATGCTCGCTTTCCGCAATCCTGCTTAT
>JAHEZC010000082.1:6945-8446 GCA_023251275.1 Parafilimonas sp.
AACCGGCTGGTTGCTCTTATTTTCCCTGGCAAGATAGACTAACGCATTAAGGGCATACTTTGTTTTTTTTGAGATCATTTTACAGCAATCGGATTTTGATTGAAATAAATTCGCGGTAAAATATGCAAAACCATGCACACATCAAAATTATACTATGGTCAAATTTTGCACATTTATGGATAACTGTAAACCAAAAATCCCCATCCGGGCAATTGAAATTGCTGGTCATTATTTAAAATTTCCGGTTGGCCCATAAAAACATTCAAAGGCTTGCCTTCAATTGAGGCATTTATTAATTTCACCGATTGTAGCTGCTTGCTCAGGTTAAGCAGCACAAGCACTTTCTTTCCATCCTTTTCTCTTGTATAAGCATATATGGCATCGTCCTTATCGGTCTTTATCTTTTGAAAAGAAGCATCGGCAGATAATGCCGGATTATTTTTCCTGAGAGTTAAAAGTGTTTTATAGAAATCTGCTCTTCCATAAAATGCAAACCTGATTGTGTCTTTGTAAAAGAAACTGATACTATCAAGAAAAGGTTCTTCCTGGCCGCTGTAAATAAGCGGAACTGACCTGCTGACCGTTTGCGTAAGCACGGCAAAAGGCGCATGAATTGCACCGGGCATTGTGCCATATTCGGCTTTATTCCAACTGTTTTCGTCGTGATTGCTCGTGAAATACAGTTTAATGGCATTTTTAGGAAATGTACTGTCCAATACTGCGAAAACACTATCGAGCCCATAAGCGGGCCTCTCCCCTTTTGCAATCAGTTTCATCATATTAAATTCACTCCATGTATAAGTTGCATCAAAGCCTGCCTGGTGCAGCCACGGTTCATCCGCTTCCGCCAGCATAAAAACATTCTTTTCTTTTCTTAATTCATTGATGCATTTTATCCAGAATTCTTTTGAGGGACCAACGGCATAATCGCAGCGAAACCCATCAATGTCGCTTTGCTCAACCCAATATTTCATGCAGTTTATCATCGAATCACTCAAAACGGGATTTTGATAGTTGAGTTTTCGGGTATCAGTCCAGTCAAATTGTGAAACAGCTTTTTTTGTCTTTGGGTCTGTTACATAAAAATCAGGATGGGTTTTGAGCCAATAATTATCGGCCCCCGTGTGATTGGGCACCCAATCTATAATTACTTTAAAGCCCATCTCATGGCATTTCTTTACAAGCTCCTTCCAGTCATCCATTGTACCGAACTCGGGATTAATAGCTGTATAATTTGCCACTGCATAATAACTCCCAAGCACGCCTTTCCGGTCAACCTTACTGATGGGATTTATGGGCATAAACCACAAGGTCTGTACGCCCATATCTTTTAACCGCTGAAGATTTGTCTCAAAAGCTTTGAAAGTTCCCTCCGGAGTATATTGCCTTACATTTACTTCGTAAATATTTCCCTGCATGATCCATGCAGGATGGCCGTCAATCGTTGCGGTATCACTTACCACAGCCGAAGCAGTTTGTTTATTATTATTATTGCCGCATG
>JAHEZC010000606.1 GCA_023251275.1 Parafilimonas sp.
AATACACTGGGTGAATACATGGACACACTGGAGAACAAAGGTATTTCCTGCAATATTGCATCATTCGTCGGCACAGGCACTGTTAGGCAATATGTAATTGGTGAAGATGATAAAGCGCCAACTGCACCTCAGCTCGACAGCATGAAATTGTTGGTTGACCAGGCAATGGAAGAAGGGGCGCTTGGCGTAACGAATGCACTCATTTATCCGCCCGATTTTTTTGCCAAGACTAATGAACTGATCGCTCTTGCAAAGGAAGCTTCAAAATATGGCGGCAGCTATTCAAGTCATATACGCAGTGAAGGAAATAAATTTTACGAAGCGGTAGAAGAGATCATCACTATTTCAAAAGAAGCCAACATACCCGTAGAAATTTTTCACCTGAAAGCGGGTGGTAAAAATAACTGGATCAAAATGGACAGTGTTATCCGCAGGGTAGAAAAAGCGAGAAGTGAAGGACTTCATGTATCAGCAGATATGTACACTTATCTTGCAGGAGCCACAGGAATGACATCCGCGTTCCCTCCGTCACTGCAGGATGGCGGTTTTGGAAAATTGTGGCAGCATCTCCATGATCCTGCCATCAGAAACCAAATGATAAAGGCAATGGATACTGATGCTGTTGACTGGGAAAATTTATATTACGGCACAGGTGGTGCAGAGCATGTTTTATTGTTGAGTTTCAAGCAGGATTCGCTGAAGAAATTTACAGGGATGACTCTCGCAGCAGTAGCAAAACTGCGTGGGAAAAGCCCTGAAGAAACCGCGATGGATCTAATCATACAGGACAGCACAAGAGTAGGTGTGGCTTATTTTTTAATGAGTGAGGACAATGTAAAGAAGCAGGTAGCGCTGACATGGGTGAGTTTCGGAAGTGACGAAGCATCTTATACCAATGAAGGTGTATTCCTGAAATCCAATGCACATCCGAGGGCTTATGGAAATTTTGCAAGGGTGTTGGGCAAATATGTGCGTGATGAAAAAATACTTTCCTTACAACTCGCAATTTATAAGCTTGCCAAATTACCTGCAATAAATTTAAAATTGCAAAAGCGCGGAGAATTGAAAGTGGGTAATTATGCAGACGTTGTTGTATTCGATCCGGCGACAGTTCAGGATCAGGCTACATTTGAAAAACCGCATCAGTATTCAACCGGGGTTACCGATGTTTGGGTAAACGGAGTGGAAGTGTTGAAAAATAATGAACACACAGGCGCCAAGCCGGGCAAGTTTATCAAAGGTCCGGGATATAAAAAATAATATCATACTAATTATTGATGATTAAATATTTTCACTGACTGAAATGATGAGGAAATAATAAATAAACTGTTTGTTGAATGTTCCGATTTACAAATAAGAATATCGTGATCACAGGCGGCGGCAGCGGCATAGGCAAAGCTTCTGCAATGTTGTTTGCCAAACAGCATGGGACTGTGTATATAGTTGACGTCAATGAAGAAGCAGCACATCAGGCTGTTTATGAAATAAAAGAAAAAGGCGGCGATGCATTTGCGCGTATCGTTGATGTTACAATGCAGCAGGATGTGGTGGACGCTTTCAGTCAAATCAACAGTATTGATGTGCTGGTCAACTGTGCAGGCATTTCACATATCGGCAAGGCTGATACAACGACTGAAAAGGATTTTGACAGAATATTTAATGTGAACGTAAAAGGCGTGTACAATTGTTTATATGCTGCTATTCCTTTGATGAAACATGAGGATGGAGGAGTTATTCTCAATCTTGCTTCTGTTGTGAGCAGTGTAGGTATTCCTGAACGCTTTGCATACTCTATGAGCAAAGGCGCCATATATGCAATGACGTTGAGTGTCGCGAAAGATTATATTCACGAAAACATCCGATGCAACTGCATTTCTCCGGGAAGGGTGCATACGCCATTTGTTGATAATTATCTTGCAAAGAATTATCCGGGTAAAGAAAAAGAGATGTATGAAAAATTAGCGAAAACTCAACCTATAGGGAGGATGGCCACGCCGGACGAAATTGCGTACCTGATTTTGTATTTATGTTCTGATGAAGCCGCATTTATCACAGGCAGCGACTACCCGATTGACGGAGGGTTTATAAAATTGAATAATTGATTTGCACGCCAAGGCGCAAAGCCACGAGGAAAGAATAAGAACGCTTTGGCGTCTCTGCGACTTTGCGTGAGAATTTATTACGAAAGTCAGTTGTTGCACGCCAAGGCGCAAAGCCACCAGGAAAGAATAAGAACGCTTTGCGTCTCTGCAACTTTGTG
>JAHEZC010000607.1 GCA_023251275.1 Parafilimonas sp.
AGTTTGGAATGTGCGGAAATAAACGACTCACAGCGGCTAATAAAATTGCTGAAGTAATAAAGATAAAACGGGGTGTAAATTTTTTTGATTTCATAGAGGAATTATATTTTTCTTTAACAAATGTACATTTATTAATTAAAATATTTCCTAATTTTTTAATTCTTCTAAAAATCATGCAGTTAGGTTATGTTTTAACTTAAAAAGCATAGCGTCAGAAACGATGTCGGAATACATGCCGTAGCCATTCACTAAAACTCCTTTTATTCCGGAAATTGATTGGATGCCATATACAACAGAAGCATCACCGGGGTCACTGTCGCCCTCAAAACGGTAGATCTCAATTATTTCAAAATTTTCAGGATGAAGTATAATTTCAAGGCTTAGACATTCTATCCCTTCTTCACACACATGAAAACTGTTGTTAAATCCACGATTTGTTAAATCATCAACGGCTTCAGATAGAGTGTCAAATGCTTTCATAGTATTTTTTATTTTATTCTACGAATGTACAATGAGACAATAAAAGGTGCAATGACATTGATCAGTGGCTGTGTATGCCCAATGAAACCAGGGTGGTGAGAAGAAAATAAGAGAGCTTTGCAGGACCACTTTTTTGTCATGCTGAATTTATTTCAGCATCTCATTGACTCAGCGTTATGGGAGGATACAAATTCTGATCCGCCATCTGGCGGACAGAATGATGTCAAGAAGATGTTTTGCAAAGTTCTCAATAATGGAATTTGTAATTTGAATAAAAAAATTTTACGTTTGGATCACTCCAACATTATATGCTTTAGTGATAGGAGCATTGTTAGCCATTTCTATGCCCATTGAAATCCATTTACGCGTATCCAGCGGATTTATGATGGCATCCACCCACAGGCGGGCTGCAGCATAGTATGGTGTTGTTTGAACGTCATAACGATCTTTCGTTTTATTATATAATTCAGCTTCTTTTTCAGGAGTAATTATTTCTCCTTTTGCTTTTAATGAAGCGATTTCAATTTGCACTAAAACTTTTGCAGCCTGTGCACCTCCCATCACAGCTATCTGTGCGGTAGGCCATCCAACGATCAAGCGGGGATCGTATGCTTTGCCGCACATTGCATAATTTCCGGCACCATAGGAATTACCTATAACCACTGTAAATTTTGGAACAACTGAATTAGCCATTGCATTTACCATTTTGGCACCATCCTTAATAATACCGCCATGTTCGGAACGTGAACCTACCATAAAACCGGTCACATCCTGCAAAAAAAGCAAAGGGATTTTCTTTTGATTGCAGTTCATGATAAAGCGTGCAGATTTATCTGCGCTATCGCTGTATATAACACCGCCGAATTGTAATTCACCTTTTTTGCTTTTCACAACTTTGCGCTGATTAGCAACTATTCCGACACTCCAGCCATCGATGCGTGCAAGTCCGCAGAGAATGCTTTGCCCGTATGCTTCTTTATATTCTTCAAAATCAGAATCATCGACCAATCGTGCAATAATTTCATGCATGTCATATTGTATATCGCGCGCATCAGGTATGATTCCCAAGATTTCTTTTTCCACCTTTTTAGGAGCAGTGGCTTCAATTCGGTTAAATCCGGCTTTTTCAAAATGGCCAATTTTACTTACAATGTTACGGATGCGAGTAAGACAGTCCGCATCATCTTTACATTTATAATCGGTAACACCTGATATTTCGCAGTGTGTGGTGGCCCCTCCTAAAGTTTCGTTATCAATGTTTTCACCGATAGCTGCTTTCACAAGATAAGAACCTGCCAGAAAAATACTCCCCGTTTTGTCGACGATCATGGCCTCATCACTCATGATGGGAAGATAAGCACCACCTGCAACGCAACTACCCATTACTGCTGAAATTTGTAAAATTCCCATGCTTGACATTACTGCATTGTTGCGGAAGATACGCCCGAAGTGCTCTTTGTCAGGAAAAATTTCATCCTGCAATGGAAGGTAAACTCCGGCACTGTCCACCAAATATATAATGGGCAGACGGTTCTCCATGGCTATTTCCTGGGCTCTCAAATTCTTTTTTCCGGTAATCGGAAACCAAGCTCCCGCTTTAACTGTAGCATCATTAGCAAGAATGATACACTGCCTGCCGCTCACATACCCGATCACAACAATAACGCCACCAGCCGCGCAGCCTCCATGCTCCTTATACATGTCATCGCCGGCAAAGGCACCGATTTCAATAGTTTCAGAGTTTTTGTCGGTGAGGTATTCAATGCGTTCACGGG
>JAHEZC010000083.1 GCA_023251275.1 Parafilimonas sp.
CTGTTTTTATAGCATAATAAGACGTCATGGTGCGGCCTTCAAGCAAGCCGGTTTCAATCAGTGTTAAGATTTTGTGGCATGATTTTAATGATGTGTAAAACAAATGGCCGTTGCTAACCTGTGGACTACGGGGGCCGGAAGTGATACTTGCTTCCGGCTTTTTTCAATTTTTTTCTGTCTCCCTTACGATTGTATCTTTTATTTCCCCCGATATTATTGGCATACCACTCCAAATCAAAATTGCCCACATTGATACTTGTTGTGGAATCCCCCGGGGAATTAATTACCGGCTTTCCCGCCACAACACGATTGCTTCCCCTACCCTATCTTTGCTCTCATGGAAAAGAGGCGTTCTGTAGCATTTCATACGCTGGGTTGCAAGCTCAATTTTTCAGAAACATCCACCATTTCACGCATGCTGGAAAAAGATGGCTTTGAAAAAAGAGATTTTGACGACATCGCAGATGTATATGTTATCAACACCTGTTCTGTTACGGATAATGCAGACAAAGAATGCCGCCAGTTGGTGCGCCGTGTACAACGCAGATCTCCTGGAAGCCTTGTAGTGATCACCGGGTGCTATGCTCAATTAAAGCCCAATGAAATTGCTGCAATTCCTGGTGTTGATTTGATTTTGGGTGCAGCAGAAAAATTCAATATCAGTTCACATCTGCGTGAGCTTACCAAGGGCAACCCGGCAAAAATTTCCAGTTGCGATATTGAGGACGTTTCGAGTTTCCATCCATCCTTTTCACTGCACGACAGAACAAGAACTTTCCTCAAAGTGCAGGATGGATGTGACTACAACTGCTCCTTCTGCACAATCCCATTGGCACGTGGTAAAAGCCGTAGCGATACCATAGAAAATGTTGTTAAAAATGCAAACTATCTTGCCGCAAACGGCGTAAGAGAAATTGTATTGACGGGTGTGAATTTAGGTGATTTCGGGCTCTCTGCTGCTCCTGACATTGATAAAAACGATGCATCGAAAAGAAGCGATGAAAGAAAAGAAAATTTTTACGAATTAATCGGGGCACTCGATAAAGTGATGGGGATTGAGCGTTATCGTATCTCATCTATCGAGCCGAATTTGCTGACGAATGACATCATAGAATTTGTGGCAAACAGCGGTAAGTTCATGCCGCATTTTCACATCCCGCTTCAGAGCGGCAGCAACAAAATTCTTGGAATGATGCGCAGACGGTACAGGAAAGAATTATTTGCTGAGCGGGTACAGTTTATTAAAACGCTGATGCCACATTGCGCCATCGGTGTAGATGTAATTGTTGGCTTTCCCGGTGAAAGTGAAGAGGATTTTAAAGAAACAGTTGACTTTCTTCATTCGCTCGATATTTCTTATCTTCATGTGTTCACGTATTCCGAAAGGGGCCATACAAAAGCACTGGACATAAACCCTGTGGTTCCAATGCATATCAGGCATGAACGAAATAAAATTTTACGTAATCTCAGCTACCGGAAGATGCAGAATTTTACCGAACAGCATAGGAGTCAAAAAAGAAAAGTCCTGTTTGAAGAAAATGAAAAAAATAATATGATGGAAGGTTATACAGATAACTATATTCGCATTACGACACCATATCGTGCAGAATGGGCGAATGAAATTATTGACTGGACTATCGGTTGATTAACGAATGCCTGCCTTACTATAAATCATAAGGCCATGAAAAAATTTCAGGCAATTATCCATTTTGAGATGGATGAACAATTTATGAGCTTAGTGCCGCCGCACCGAACCTATATCAATTACCTCATTAATAAAGATGTCATTGATTGTTATGCGGTGAGCATGGAGTCACAAACTGTCTGGATAACTATTAATGCAGAAACCAAAACTGCCGTGACTAATTATTTATCCAAATCTCCATTATACAAATATTGGACACTCGAAGTAGAGGAATTATTTGTGTATGACGGCCAGTTGTACCGCATGCCCTCTCTGCAATGGAATTGAAGTTGATAACCAGCTTTTATAAGTCTTTACAAATTTTTTATTCCCGCAAACTGCTGATTTCTGGCGAAAGCCTTTATTTTTGCCATTCACTTACTAACCCGTCCCGGCGCTGAACTTACTTCCATTAAATCACTGCGAATACTGACCCATTTACTATTGCTGATTTTGAAAACAGAGGAGAACATTATGTATTCTTATGCTTTGCTTGAACCTGGATGTTATTATCTCGTGCAGGAAAAACAGGATGATGCATTAACATTATTACAGGTAAAAATAGTTAGTGATAACTGTATGTACATTGTGAAATATAAAGACACCGAAGTATCGGAATGGAAGAAAAAAACAGACACCATTTATGATATTATTGAACTGCTCAGCGATGATATAGTAAAGGGCTGGATTGATGTTTATTACAACAACAAAGATGCTTTTTATAGTGATGAGGATGAATGATCATGAATGAAAAAAATGACAACAAGTTGGTTTTAGTGAAAGCTTTTTTCTTTGCGCCTCTGAGGCTTTGAGTGAGATTTTTTTTGTGAGAGTCACACCATGAATAGATTCACGCCAAGACGCAAAGCCGCGAAGGAGATAAAAAATAAAAGACTTTGCATAAAGGCATCTATGTCTGCCTTTCTTACCTCACTCGATACCCCAAAGCCCCTCTTGCTGCCAGCACTGCATCCTTCAGCGCAGTGAAGCAATGGATAAATGATTCATTTCCTTTTCTCAGGTCCCATAAAGGCAGCATGACCACAATTGAAATATCATTTTCCGGATCATAGACCATCATAGATAAATAACCAATGCGGGCGCCATTGTGGCCATAACCGATAACCGGTTGATGAAAACAGCCGAGTGCATAACCGGGATTATGAGCAGATGTATCATTCTGCATCAGTTGCACAGTAGCAGGCGTAAGCACATTTTCTCCTTTCATCATTGTGCGGATATAAGTATTCAGGTCATTCATGGTGCCATACCCGTTGCCTTCGCCAACTTGCGCACTCATATTAAATTTGTCATACCGTTCTTTGCCTGTTGCAGTAAGAATGGTGCTTACCACATGCGGGTCAGGCATGGAAGTTTCTGAAGCAAGTACAGGAAAATGAATGTGTGCAAGCGGCACAGGAGCTTTATCACCAACTAAAGAATCAGACAGGTAATCACCATAAGATTTAGCCGAACCGCTTTTCGCGCTGTAAACTGTTGCAATAATTTTTGAAAGAATAGAAAAGCCGGTATTGCTGTAATGGTATCCGCTATCCGGAGGAAAATAGGAAAGCCTTTTCTGTGTCAACACTTTTACCATTTCATCCGGGCTGAACTGGTGTGCAGGATCATTTTTCAACACATACTCGGTATAAGTAGCGCCTCCATAACCCGGCACAGAATCATTATCCACATCGAATACGCCTGCACTGTGCTGGAGTAACAGTTCAATCGTGATTTTATCTTTATAAGGAAAATTCCATTCGGTGGTATTGGGTACATAGGTAATGTTGGTACCGGGAATAGTATCTGTGATCTTTGCTTTATAATCGAGCCAGCCATCTTCATACATATTCAGAATGGCTGCTGAAGTAAAATTTTTGGTGTTGCTCGCAAACCTGAAATAAGTATCTGCAGTTATTGCTTCTTCCGGTGTGGCTGCAGAACTGACAAATATTTTATCAGTCGGTGTTTGAATAAGCACATTAAGTGATGGAACAGGAATATCTAAAGTATCAGACAAAGCTTTCCGCACACTGTCAACTGCTGATTGTACTTTTTCCTGGTTGCTTGATAGCGGCGAAGTACATTGATAAAATACTGTAACAATTAAAATAAAAATGCAGTTAAGATAAGTTTTCATTATGCAGCAGGTTGGTGAGTTCAAAGCTAATTATTCTTAAAGCAACGGAAACTGTTTTGTTTGCGATAGTATATTTCATAGAACCCAAAGACACCGAAACACAAAGAATACAAAGTTTTGGTGTCTTGATGGTCATCAGGATAGAAAATATTTGTTTCATTTCCTTTATTTAACTTCGGCGGCAAAGACAACTTCATGTCATTACCCGGCAATCATCCTGCCTTTCTTGAAAGGCTGAAAAAGCGTAAATACCTGAATATTGCCCTCATATATCTCGGCAGTGCAATGGTAGTGATGCATTTTGCCGAAATTGTATTTCCTGCCCTGCATTTGCCACATTGGTCAGTGTCGCTGGTAGTAGTGCTTGCATTGGCAGGCCTGCCGGTAATATTACTAATTTCATGGGCATTCACGTTTCAGCCACCGGCTCCCGGGCAGGCTGAACAAAAAGAGGCCGCAGATGATACGCCTGTACAGCCCGCAATAAAGACCGTTAAAAAACCGGGCAGAATTATTTTGGCGTTGTCATTAAGCATAATATTGTTTACAGCAGCTATTTTTATTTACAACCGTTTTATTTACCAATCAAAGTTCACCGGTGCTGAGAAATCAATTGCAGTACTTCCCTTCAAAAACATCAGCGGAGATAAAAACAATGAATATTTCAGCGATGGCATTACGGAAGATATCATTACACAACTCGCAAAAGTATCTGACCTCAAAGTGATCTCCCGCACTTCGGTGATGCAGTACAAAAACACGACGAAAAACCTGAAAGAAATTGCGAAGGAACTAAATGTGGCAGCCATACTCGAAGGCAGTGTGCAAAAAGAAGGGAAATCCATTCGCATCACTGCTCAATTGATTGATGCGAACACTGATGAAAGTATCTGGGCTGAAAAATATGACCGGAGCATTGAGCAGGTTTTTGCCATACAAAGTGATGTGGCGCAGGAAATTGCTTACCAGTTGAATGCCCGTTTATCATCTGATGAAAGAAACCGGATCAAAGCGGGGCAGACGGAAAATATAGATGCTTATGAAAATTATCTGAAGGGTCGTCAATTGGTTTACAGCCCGGATGATGAAGAAACAAAAAAAGCGGTTTCCTTCTTTGAGAATGCAATCGAGCAGGATTCGGCTTATGAGCTTGCATGGGCAGGCCTGGCAGAATATTACCTGCAGATGGGTATCCAGGAACAAAACAATAACAATATTATTCCTTACTACAATGGCATGGCGCTAAATGCAGCACTTAAAGCTGTGCAATATGGTCCTCAGCTTTCAGAAAGTCACATGGCGCTGGGTGAAGTGCTGAAAAGAATAAACCAAAACCCGGCATCTTCACTGGAAGAAATGCAGATTGCCATGCGGCTGAATCCCGGCAACGCTCCTGCACTTGCTTATATGTCTTATTCTTTTTCACAATTGAAAAAATTTAAACAGGCGGATTCAGTGCTCTCGATAGCGGAAAGGCTTGATCCCTTGTCGCCATTTATAAAAACAGCAAGGGCATTTTATTATCATGATATGAGAGACGCAGAAAAATTCATGAAGGAGATTGATCTGTTTGTTGATACTTCCGCTAAAAATTATGCAGCCTGCAAAACTTACCAGTTTATTTTACAAAATAAATATGATTCGCTTTTACTCATCAGCAGGCAGTGGCCGGAACCTTCTGATGGTTTTTATGCAGCGATCGCATATATCAATCTCGGGCAACCGGCAAAAGCGCAGGAAATAATTAATCATCTCGTCACTCAATCAGAATTGGACAATGCTTATGATATAGCCCAGGTATATGCACAATTGAACAATAAGGAAAGAGCGCTGCACTATCTCAATATCGCTTACCGCACTTTCGACCCGCAACTATTCAATGTAAACAACGAAAAACTGCTTGATCCTTTGCGCAATGACCCGGGGTTTAAAGAATTATTGAAGAGAATGGGGATGGAATAAAGTATTTTATATGCAGTTGCTGAAATTTTGTCGAATAGAACAAAGATGACACGGATTTGAAAGATTTGCACGGATATTATCTTTAATAATCCGCTTAATCTGCGTCATTCTTTCTAATCAGATATGCGATATTTTCAAAAGCCTCAATCGTGTTTTCTTCCTGCGGCCAGGCCTCCTGCAAGCAACCCAATGGTGAGCCCAATCAGCAATCCAGCCTTTACATTTTTTATAGCAAAGCCTATCGCTACGCCAAGGATAATTAAAAACCAGATCCCTATTTTTCTTCTCGCATGCATATTATTTTTTTGGGGGTAAGGCAATCAAATTCGCCATCAGCCGGTAAGCACCGGTAACACCTGCAGGTAATTGGCGAAAAAATACCAGGCCTGCATAAACAAAATTTCCTTTGCCGTAAGAAGCAATGATCAAACTGCCGGTGCTTTCAGTTTCGTTCGCATCATGCATACCAAGAGGCGCCATATATTTTTTGTCGAATTGCTCGGCCTGGTAAATGCTGCGCTCCTGTATCCAGTTTTCAAAATCTTTCTCTGTGATTTTATTGGGATAATTCAATACAGGATGATCGGGCAGCAATACATGCACTTCTGCAGTTTCTTCCGTAACTCTTGTCCTGCTGAGTACAAATGGGTAAGGACCTATGTTATATGATATCGTGGGGTTAAAATTACCCGTGTTATATTGCACAATCATATTGCCTCCATTCTTTACGTAACGCATCAGTATATCATATTTCCGGTACAGCCAATCATGCACATTGTAAGCACGCACCCCGGTGATAACTGCATCAAAACGTTTTAGCTTTTCGTAATTGATATCATTTTCATTCAGCATAGTAACAATATATCCCAATTGCTGTAATGCCTGCGGCACTTTATCTCCCGCGCCTGCAATATAACCGATATTCTTTCCTCTCGTAATTACAGCTATCTTTTCAAGTTTTGCGGTAAGCGGTTTAAAGTAAATAATGTCGGGAATATGATCGTAAGAAATTTTTCTTTCTTCCACAACAGGTTGATTATATACAACTCCATCATTTGAAGCTGTAACATGTACATCAAGCTCTGCTGCATTCATTGCGCTGCCGGCAAGGATTGCAGCCTGCATTATTTGTGTGGCGTCTTTATTCATTACACCGCTGAAGCTGCCATTTTTAATTTCCCAATCATTTCCTGCCGAAAGCTGTGCGTGCACTTCCGTAAAATAATCATTCGGATGTAACTGCAACTCGATATTTCTTTGTTTCTTTCCATCCAATACATATACAGGTTCATCGAGGTTTCCTGTAATGGCCGGAATTACAAAAAAAGGTTCGTACACTTCCCCTTTTACCGGGTCAGTGAATTTATACATTACAGGGCGGTCAATGATAAAATCAACGCCATTAATATTAAATGTGAATTTTACTGAGTATGCCGCATCGTTCTGTGCTTTGCCGATCAACTGCTGGTCGCTTACATCAAAGCTGCCGCCATTGTCCAAAGGCTTTTCAAGCCAATAGGGCTGTGAAATTTTTTCATCAATTGAGATATGAAATGTTTTATTGAAAATAAAATTCTGGTTTTGCAGTAAATCTTTATTTATCAAACTGTCGAATGAGCGCAATTGAATTTTCTTCAGCGAGATATTGCTGTTATTTCTTTTATTTACAAAGAACTGCACATGAATACTGTCGCCCTGCACGGCAAATTCATTTGCGGAAGTTACATCGGCAAATAATCCGCTGCATGCAATGATGAGTTGCTGCACTTCTGCGAGCTTTTTATTTCTCCAGTAACCATCAGGCAATTGCTGTATGGATTGATACAATTTCACCAAGGCATCCACAGAATTTTCAGGATGTTCAAAACTGTATTCAGCAATAATTTTATTGATTTTATTTTGAATATCATTACTTCCTTCCACTCTTTCCCATGTAGCAGATACTCCATCCAAAAGATCATTCTTTGGCGCATCGCCGCCTGTGGTTAAAAAATATTCGTAAGCCTGTCCTCTTTGTCTTGGAATACCAAATCCCTGGCTCTTGTGTTGGCTGCGGCTTTCACTGGCAATCTCACCATAACTTTTGCCGAGCAGGTTGTTATATACTCCTACATCCATCTTATACTGGTCTTCACTGGTAGTATTTGTGCTGCCAAACTGAAAAGTATTCCACAAAATTCTTTTAGCCTGCCAGGGATGTACTCCATATTGAAATTGTTCGGGAAACACGGCAGGATCGGCAGCAGCTTTAAATGCTTCATTTGCCAATAATGCTGAAGCCCAATGTTGTCCGTGCCCTGCCCTTGCATCGCCGGGAAAGCGGGTAATGATAACGTCAGGTTGAAATTTTCTGATTATCCAAACAACATCGCTCAGTATTTTGTCATGACCCCAGATACGAAAAGTCTCATCGGCAGTTTTGGAAAAACCAAAATCGCAGGCACGGCTGAAAAATTGATCTGCCTCATCAATTCTTCTTGCAGACAATAGCTCCTGGGTTCTTATCAAGCCCAGTTCAACTCCCTGTTCATCACCAATCAGGTTCTGTCCTCCGTCGCCCCGTGTTAAGCT
>JAHEZC010000084.1 GCA_023251275.1 Parafilimonas sp.
AAATAACAGTAACTTTTTTATTAACAGAATTATACAGTATCCAGGCGGAAAAGAAAGAATTCTGCAGAATAATGTGATATGGAATGAGAAAAATTAATTTTGCCGCTAAGTATGACAGTTTCTCAATTTCAAGATATTCTCCACACCATACCTTCCGAGCCTGGCATATATAAATACTTCGATAAATCCGGTGAATTATTGTATGTAGGAAAAGCCAAGAACCTGCGAAAGCGAATCAGATCTTATTTTTCAAAGATTTTTACCGGCTATAAAACACATGAACTTGTTCAGCGGATTCAAAAGATAGAATTTACAATTGTCAATTCAGAACAGGATGCTTTTTTGCTGGAAAATTCACTTATCAAACAATTCCAGCCTAAGTTCAACATTAATTTAAAAGATGATAAAAGCTATCCCTACATCATCATAAAAAAAGAAAATTTCCCTCGCATTTTTCTCACAAGAAAAAAAATAAATGATGGTTCAGAATATCTGGGACCATTTACTTCAGCCGGAAAAGTACGTGAACTAATCAGTTTCATCAGGCAATATATTCCTTTGCGCACCTGCAAGCTCCCGCTAACTCAATTAAATATTCAAAAGAAAAAATTTAAAGTTTGCCTGGAGTACCATCTTGGTAACTGTAAAGGCCCGTGTGAAGGATTGCAAAGTGAAAGTGAATATGCTGAAGGATTGCAGCAAATAAGGCAATTACTTAAAGGAAATCTTACTCCCGTCATTCAGCATTACAAACAACAAATGAAAGAGATGGCGGTGCGGATGGAATTTGAAAAAGCAGAACAGGTAAAAAAGAAAATAGATCACCTGGAAAATTACCAGGAAAAATCGGTGATAGTCAGTAAACATCTTACCAACCTCGATATCTTTTCCATTTTAATAGAAAATGACATCGCCTGGGTAAATTATCTCATGGTACTGAATGGAACTATTGTACAAACGCACAGTTCTGAGCTGCAGACAAAACTTGGTGAAACAAAGGAAGAAGTTTTGCAGTTTGCTATTGCTAATATCCGTGAAATTTTTAATAGCCCTGCCAACGAAATTGTTGTTCCGCTTCCTGTAGAATATCCCGACAAAGTAATTACGATTACTGTTCCTAAAGGTGGGGATAAAAAAAAGTTACTCGAACTTTCGGTGAAGAATGTGCATTATTTCAAAGATGAAATGCAAAAGAAAAAAATATTACATACTGCAGAAAAGCTCCCGGGTTATAAAAAGGCTGTTTTGTACAAACTGCAGCAAGATCTGCATTTACCCGAACTGCCTTTGCATATTGAATGCTTTGATAATTCCAATTTCCAGGGAACTTATCCCGTGTCTGCTATGGTATGTTTCAAAGATGGTGTTCCCAATAAAAAAGAGTACAGGCATTTTAATGTTAAAACAGTTGAGGGTATCAATGATTTTGCGACAATGCAGGAAGTGGTTTTCCGAAGATATAAGCGATTATTGAATGAAAACATGCCCCTGCCGCAATTGATCATCATTGATGGAGGGAAGGGGCAGCTGAATGCTGACATAGAAAGTATCCGGCAATTAAATCTTACGGGCAGATTAACTGTCATCGGACTGGCTAAGAATGAAGAGGAAATTTTTTTCGCCGGTGATAGCGATTCAATCAGGTTACCCTGGAATAGTGAAAGCTTGAAACTTATCCGTCTAATTCGTGATGAAGTGCATCGCTTTGGTATTAATTTTCATCGTCTGAAAAGATCAAAAGGCAGTTTTTCAAATGAACTTGAACAAATTCGGGGTATTGGAAAACAAACAACCACCCAATTATTGCAAAAATTTAAGTCGGTAAAAAATATCCGGCTCCAGAGTTTGCAGGAATTAGAAAAAGTAGTCGGAAAGGCTAAAGCAAAAATTGTTTGGGAGCACCTGCAAAAATAAAAATGGGGCCCGGATAAATATCCCACCCCGTTTTAAAATCCAATATCCTATGAAAAACCATTACAAATGTAATGCATCAAAATCCTTTGCCAAGCTTTTTTTAAAAAAGTTGAGTAAAAACCACCCGCAATTTTTTGCAGTGAAGGTCAAATATGCAGCATAAAAGGCTAATACGACCAGAGAGATTGTTCGTAATTAAATATTTTATCTTTTACATTCTCTCCTTCAAGAAGCCTGAAAAGCGTATTGTTGGGATAAACCTGGGAGAAATCCAGGTTGAATGCATTATCTATGGTTGATTTGGTAATATAACTGCTGAACATCCTGCTTTCAAACAATTCCTCCCATGTCATTCTTCCTGCATAGTTTTTAGGATTATAAGCTTCGCTTTTGGCAAGTACAGGCCGTAAATCAGGATAATAAATCCACCATGTAGGATGTTCGCTCCCTTCGAGGTTTTGTCCACTAGAAAGCTTGAAAGGAATTACCGGAGCTATACCAAGAATGCGAACAAAAAGACGGCTGGATTCTTTATCAAAAACCCATTCTTCCTTAAGCCTGAATGTGTGAATAGAATCGGGGTCCACTGCTTTTGGGCGTACTATATATCCTTTTACATTTCCCTCGTCATCATATTGTTTATTAGTATCGAGCCCGCCACCAAATGCTGCAAACGCCTGGTCAGGAGTAATCGGAGTCGTAAACCTGTCATCGTCACCGCTGAAAGCTGTTACATCTCCATTTTTTATAGCACGTAATAGTATGGATATAAAACGCATGCTCCCGTTATCATCTTCGGCGGCATAGCGAAAAGGAAGATTCATTTTTTCGCGGGCATCAATTTCTCTCCATACCCTAACACGATACACAGCATCATCTTCTCTGATGTTTTCATAAGCAAGAGGAGTTCTTTCCTTGATTAAATTCTGCTCAAATGGCGCATCATTTCGCAGCGACATTTTTGCGCTATCATTTAAACCGGAACCGGAGGATTTAATTACTGTTATCGGCAATGTAGTATCTATACCCGAACTCGTTTTATTCCCGGTATTGCCATAACCTGAAGACTGATTGACTCGCTGTCTTGTAGTATCGGCATTTCCATACGCTGAATTATTATTCTGCACAGTGGTATCATTACCATAAGCGCTGGTATTCGCAGGCCTTCTCTTTGCCGGACGAGTCTGCTGGGAAAAAGATTCTGAAACAAATGCAAGCAGTAATACTGCAATCCCCCATTTGAAATAATATTGAGCCTTCATATAAAATAAGTTTAGTAAAGATTAAATACTATAGGCGGTAAAGTTCTTGTACCGCCTGGCCCTGATGCTTCTATCTCATCTATTGCCACGGTAGTGCCGGTTTTTACCTGGTCTATTAAATCACTTACCGGGTCAAATGAAGAACCTGTAACCTGTCTGTATTTTAATGGATTAAAGCCAGCTCCCGTTAATACAATTGTATATTTCGTTACTGTAAACTTAACACCTTCAAATACAAAATTCTCCAAAACTGCTCGTACTCCTTGCTGCGCTTTGAAATCGTTTACCTTCATTCTGCCACCTTTGTTTATGCCAACCATAGCAATTGGATCTGGCACATCTTTTACCCGGAACTCAAAAGGTGTAGAAGTTTTTCCGTCTGAAATTGTAATCACGGCTTTCACACCCGCTTTTAGGGGTCTTGCTATATATTTACCTGGGCCAATTTTAGTAAGTGAACCGTTAGACATTTGAGCGGTAACTTTTTCATCCCCTACGTTTGCAGAAACACTCAAAGGATTATCCAGGTCAATATATAAAACCTTAACTGCATCTGCACTAACATTCGCTCCGGTCGGAGAACCAACTGTGTATTGCACCGGAAAATCTTTTGATTCTGTTTTACCTGTTGCCTGATTTATGTAAGTAATATGAACAGTCTTAGTATATGAGCCCGGACCGCCGGCATTAAATTTTACTTCCGGGATTCCATTTTGATTTGGCGATGCAGAGGTTCCATCTACAGTAACCTGCGGCTTGGCAGCACTGTTATAGGCGCCTATACCAGCCGTAATTATTATTTCCTGGCCAGGCATTAAATAATTGGAACTTTGCCCTATCAAAGGCTGGTAGGTATCTGCTACAAAAACCACTTCACCGACTTTTCTATGGCAAAAATCTACTACCATTGCCTCGCTGTTCTTCACATCATTCTGGAATTTGCTTAATATCGTTAAACCTGCAACAGTGGGTGTCATTCTAAAAAAGGCAGATGCCCAATCCTTGCTTGTCTGGTTATTACTTCTCGGCAGGTTAAGATCAATGGGCAAATTCTTTTGAAACTCATTCTTGATTTCAGGATCTATCTTTAATAAATTATCTCTGAAATCTCTAAGCCTCTGCTCCAATACTTTTCCCTCTGTTCCCGGGTCAGTCATTAAACGTGTGGCTGCTTCGAGGTCGTCTTCTTTATAGGTTGTATCCTTTGGAGGATTATAACCTGCTTCTTTTTTAAGCCGAAGTTTTAAATCCTCGATATAATTATACAACGCATCAGCCATTTGTTTTGCCTGCCTGGCTTTTGGTTCCCATATTCTTGCTCTCTCTGCTGTTGTAGGGTCTTCTAATTTTTTCTTAAATGATTTAAAAATATCTGCATTTTTATCTTCAATTGTTCTGCTTGCATTAACGAGGCTTTCATTTACCGTTTTAAAAGCATTCAGAATTTCTGCCGATACATTCAATGCCAATAAAGCTGTTAGTACCAGGTACATCAAATTAATCATCTTCTGCCGCGGCTCTTTGGGTAGTGCCATGTTCTGTTATCTGTTTTTATTTTAAAATTCTAAATATAAAACCTTTTCCAATCAAGGTTGCGCCGGCCATACTATCGTCCGCCCTGCATGGCACTTATCATATTTCCATAAATCTGGTTAAGCTTACCGAGATTATTTGCGAGAGCGATTATTTGTTCCTTTGCGTGGGTTGCATCTTCGGCAGTATGGGTCATCACACTTGAAGCTTCCGCTAATTTTCCATAGAACTGGTTCATCGCTTTCAAATGATTATTGCTTTCCTGTAATTCAAGCTCGTAAATGGTATTTAAAGAGGAAAGGTTTTTGGTTAATACCTGCACTTGTTCATGAAATATTTTTGCGCCTTCCGAAGCATTATTAAAAGTAACAGCAGAGTTAGCTGCCGTGCTGTATGCTTCTTTGACTGCATTCAATGCATGCGTGGCTTCACGGGTCTTTTGACTATAATCGCTGGTAGCAATGACCGCATCGCTTATTTCACCCATTTGATCTACTGTAACTCCTAATTTCTGAAACCCTGAACTGAGTTTATCGAGATTGGCGGGAGTAATGTCTGCATCCTGCAGCATTTTCTCCATGGCTTTTAATGCCGGGTTAACTCCTTTATCACCATTCGCAAGCTTCACCTGCTGATCATCTATCGCCGGATAACTCATATATAAAACTCCGTATCCAAGAAAGATGAGAGATTCTGCTCCCAAACCTACTTTAAGAAAAAAATCAGCCAATGGAGTATGCAGAAGTTTTTGTAAAGCACCCCAGATAACTACTGCCGCGCCGATTGATACTAAAATGTCAACAACCCTGCTTACTTTGGGAGGTATTGCAGCTGCCATAAAATCACGTTTTAATTTTAATTATTAATGTTTGAATATTGAAATTTGTCAACAGTAAAATTCTTTTATACACTTCATTTTAATGAGAAAAATACAAGTCATTTTCTATGTAGTTGAGCAGGAAGATCAATCACGCATCTGAAACCGATATATGACTTAGCTGTATCCTGGTATTCATATTGACGGGTGCTTGTTTGCAGAAAATATCCAACATCTTTCCAGCTTCCTCCCCGCACTACTTTACGCTTCATTCTTGGAGGATCTGTATCAAGCGCATTGTAACGAATGTCCGGGTTCATATCGTGCTGGAAATTATAAGCGCCTTCGTAGTAATAAGAAGAAGTCCATTCTGAAACATTTCCTGCCATATTATAAAGTCCGAAATCATTTGGCCAATATGCGTCTGCACGCACAGGATAAAAACCGCCATCCTCAGGATAGTTACCACGGCCGGGTTTAAAATTGGCCAGTAAGCAACCTTTTTTATTTCTTAAATAATAATTCCCCCAGGGAAACATAGATTGAGTACGTCCGCCACGTGCTGCATATTCCCATTCTGCCTCAGTGGGTAACCGGAAATCACTTTCCACAGCAAATTTCTTTCTGTCTAAAAAGCTATTAAGGTAATGTGTTCTCCAATGACAGAAAGCTACTGCTTTCTTCCAGTTTACGCCTATTACCGGATAATTTCCAAAAGAAGGGTGTGCAAAATACCGTTTGGTCATTGGCTCATTATATGAATAGGAGAAGTCTCTCATCCATACCAAAGTATCCGGATATACAGGTTGGTCATATCGGTAAATAAAATCTTTCCGGGGCCTGCCTGCATTTTCACGTTTCGCTGCTTCTTTTAAATCAAATCCCTGTACATTGTAAACTATTTTATCAGGGTCAAGATCCATTTTATTATATAATCTGTTATCAGGAGCGAGGATAAGTGCATTTAATTTTTCCATAGTTTTCGAATCGCCCCACTTGATAGTTGCAGTCTTTTTCCAGTCTATAGCTGTGTCACCCGTTGCGCTTACTTTCATATAATTTAATTGAACGGCTGCGAGGGAATCTCTCGTCCACGCCACAAATTGACGATACTCATTATTGGTAATTTCAGTTGCATCCATCCAGAAACCATTAATGGATACCTGCTTGTTACGCCCTGAAAAATTGTAATTCACATCTTCATCACTTGGTCCCATGTGAAATGTTCCCGGGGGAACATATATCATTCCGGGAGGCCTGGTGGCGCTAACTCTTGCAGCGGGCGCAAGGCCGTGCAACTGGCCATCATCAGGCAATCCCTTAGCTTTTCCTTTCTTAAAGCAACTAACTGATGTAAGTATTAATACAGTTAGTGTTGCAAGTGTTACGAGTTGGCTTCTCATTATATAAAAATTATGACAGGGTTTCAGCAAAAGTAATACATAATTATTTTTAGTCAATTTTTTCCGAAAATAATAAAAGAAGAACATACCCAGCATTAAAATTTAAAACACCAACAAGAATAAACGCCGGTAACTTGTTCTTATTGCATATTTGCGCACAAATCTATAATTCTAATTCCATTTTAATAAGCTCCTCAGTTCTGAAATTTTTTCCACAGGTCTCTCACACGAATAATTTCTGCATAGATAAACAAAAGTTTTGCCTTCATTGTTTTCTTTCTTCGCTAATAATGGAAATTCATCTTTAGCATATACCGATGACTGAATAACTCTATTCGGAATGAATTCCGCTATCACTTCTTTCAGCTTTTCCTTGAATAGCGGACCCACGATTGCTATTTCATTAAAGCCATGTACAACATGCTGCAAAAGTGCACACCAAACTCCAAAGGATGTTGGATAACGTAAAGCCGCCTTAACCAATGTGTAAAGCATTTCTTCTGCTCTTGTTCTATAACCCGGCTTATCAAAAACTATTTGCAAATATATAAGATTATCAGCCATCACCGCGTTGCCTGATGGAACTGCACCATCATACATTTCTTTTTTGCGTACGATTATGTCCTCCTGAACTGAAGTGGTAAAATAAAAGAACAGGTTTTGTTCATCACTGAAATTTTCAATTACTTTTTCGGAAAGGTTTTTTGCTTTGATAAGATAAGTCTGGTTACCCGTGACTTCCTGCAATTGAATATATGCCTGGATAAGATATGCATAGTCATCAAGAAAGGCAGGGTATTTCGCAATATCATTTTTCCATGTGTGCTTCCATTCCCCATTTTTATCCCAAAAATTATTTTCAATGAACCTGATATTTGTTACAGCCATTTCGAGGTAAACAGCATCACCCAAAGAAGCATAAGCCTTGCATAAACCAGTTATCATTAAGCTGTTCCAGCCAAGTAATATCTTATCATCAAGTGCAGGTCTTATTCTTTTTTGCCTTGCTGACAATAGTTTTTGTTTTAATTTGTTTAGAATTTTTTTTAAATTTTCAATATTCATCTGCAACTCATCCGCATATTCATCCAGTGATTTTTGAAGCCACAAAATATTCTTGTGCTCCCAGTTTCCCCGATCAGTAGCATTGTAAACCTTGCAAAACAATTCACTATCTTTTTCAAGTATCGCATCTATTTCTTCTTTATGCCATGTATAATATTTCCCTTCCTCTCCTTCACTATCCGCATCAAGAGCGCTGTAAAATCCGCCTTGCGGCGAAGTCATTTCGCGTTGCACAAAAGCAATGGTTTCTCTTATTACATCAGCATATTCATTTTTCCCTGTGAGTTGATATGCTTCGGCAAAAACAGTTATAAGCAATGCATTATCGTACAACATTTTTTC
>JAHEZC010000085.1 GCA_023251275.1 Parafilimonas sp.
CGCAAACAGCCGCGATCTCTTTCAGATAAGCATTCATTTTCTGGTTGGAGAGGATAACGAATATCAATATTTCTTTCTGTTCTTTTTCCCAATCGGGGTGGTATTTATCCACAATATTTTTCGCAGGTGCTAAAAGAGGGAAGGAAGCTTCAACATCAGTCTTTGAGCGCCTGCTTTTTATCCACCATAAACCCTGGTTCATTATAATATTTTTGCGTTTAAGGTTTTTTACATCTGAGTAAGCAAGCCCAGTGAAACAGGAAAAAATGAACAGGTCTTTTACAAAAGCTAACCTTTTTATTTCAAAATGCTTTTCCCGGATTGCCTGCAATTCTTTTTCCGTTAAAAACTCCCGGTCAATTACTTTTATGGACATTTTATAATTGGCAAAAGCATTTGTCTTTACCCAACCATTATCAATACCCATCCGGTAAACCTTCTTTATGATCATCAGGTACTTCATAGATGTATTATGCGCACAGCCGCCTTCTGACTTCAGGTACTGCGTCAGTTCCTCTACCATCCTGCGGTTTATATTTGAAAACGAAATGTCATTCCATTTATAATATTTTTTCAGAAATATCCCAAAATGTCTTTTACAAACCTTGTGCTTTTGGAGGCTGGCTCTTGAATACCCGTTATGCCCAATGGATTTTTCCATCCGCAAAATCATATCATCGAAAGCCTGGTTAAAAGACAGTGCTCCCGGCTTACGATTGCCATTAGCGACTTCAAGCATTTCGTTGAGTGAAAATTCCACATCTTCCTGTGCCAGTAAATAATAAGCTCCCATGATCTTTTGCTTTACCTGCTCAAATGTTTGGATAAGCTGCTTTGTCTGCGAAGGGTGATTTCTAATAAGTAACCGCTCACTGTCCCATTCTGAAGAAGGGCATTTTATGCCGAGACTTCTTTCATGAATATTACTGCCAAAATATATTCTAACATATAAACTGACATTGCTATCAGAAATGCTTTTTCTCTTAGCGAAAACAATGAATTTGGGTAAGGCTATTTTATTCATCTGCGTAAATTTTTCAAAGTTCGTCATAACCATTTTTGCAGTTGCGTGCAAAAACGGGCAGTGCTGAGAAAAATTTACATTTTGGTGAGTCTTTTCGGAAAAAAGAGAGAGACTCACCAAAAGACTCACCAAAAATCGGTGAGCAAAAAAGTGAGTATTTGGGTAATTAGTTCATTTTCAAGGCCTGTTTAAAAAACTTTCCCACTATTTCCTGTCTTTTCCTATGCTTGAGCGGAGAGAGAGGGATTCGAACCCTCGATCCCACTTTCGCAGGATACACACTTTCCAGGCGTGCTCCTTAAACCGCTCGGACATCTCTCCGGATAAATAATGCCGCAAAAATAATTTATACAATTGAGCCTGAGAATATTTTTTCGGCGTTGCTTGCAGTTATTGCGGCTGTTTCTTCAACGGATATTTTTTTTATTGCAGCGAGCTTTGCTGCAATATATGGGAGGTAGCTGCTTTCATTTCTTTTTCCCCTGAATGGTACAGGCGTTAAATAGGGTGAATCAGTCTCCAGTACAACCTGGTCAAGGCTGACCTTCTCCATCACAGCGTCAAGGCCTGATTTCTTATAGGTCAATACACCCCCAATACCGAGGTAAAATCCCATATCGAGAATTTGCGTCGCTGTTTCATAGCTGTCTCCAAAACAATGAAAGATGCCGCTCAAACCCTTTACTGCAAAAGGTTTCACAGTATCTATCGTTTGTTGTATGGCATTGCGTGTATGGATGACGATTGGGATTCCTGAATCCAATGCCCATTGCATCTGCATTTCAAAGGCTTCGTATTGCTGATGCATGAACGTAGTATCCCAATAAAAATCAAGGCCTGTTTCACCTACTGCTGCAAATTTTCTTTTACCCAGCCAACCGGCGACCTTATTTAACTCATCCCGGTAATTTTCTTTTACGGAACACGGGTGCAAACCCATCATTGCAAAGCATTCTCCGGGGAACTTTTTTTCCATTTCCAGCAGGCTGTTCGTTTCAGTGCTGTCAATAGATGGCAAAAAAAATTTTATGATACCGGCTGCCCTTGCTCTTACCATCACTAAATCAATATCGTCCCTGAAATCATCGAGGTACAGGTGACAGTGTGTATCTATGAGTTGCATTTTATTCGTGCTTTAAAAATATTTTTGGGGAATAACAGATTATCAGCTTCAGCATTCAAAATTGCCGCTTTTTCATCAAAATTGCCCTTACATTATTATTTCATCTGCCGTAAAAGCTGCATTAACCGGCCTTTCAGGAAATGCCAAAACCAACAATTTTCATAGGTTAAAAAGCAGAATTCCTGCCTTGCAATTTATTTCAAACAACTATCTTTGATTCAGTTTTCATAGGGTACGGATTAAAAACGGCTGAGGTTTCTACCTTAGCCTTTCCCTTTTCTGCAAAATTTGATCCGTAGATAGGGTTTAACTACAATGGCGCTATGGCGAAAAAAAATCTTTCAACAAATCGGCACTTTTTTTATTTTGGCAAAATGTTCAATTTTCAATCCTCAATTTTCAATGCTAAGCGTTAAAGAACTAATGAAGCATTGCCGAAATTTGCTCCGGATTATTTTCTTCCATATTTAAGTTAATATTGAGCTGCAGAAATAAGTTTTGCTGAAATTTTTATCCGGTGAAATATGAAACGGTTTATTAAAAGACAAAAACTTGCAGTGATCACAGTTGCGTACTGGGTTTTGCTCATTTATATTGTAGCAGCATTGGTCTGGTGGTTTATTTCTCTCGAAAATCAAAACCAGCGAATGTTTTTATACCGTGTGCAGGAAATAGAAAAAAAAAGCCCTGATTTTCAACAGCAATATGCAACAATAGAAAATGAACGAAACCGCAAAACGACTCAATATATCGGAGAGGGCCTTACTTTTCTTTTACTGATACTGGTAGGCGCTTTATTTGTATATCGTGCAACTAAAAAACAAATCAGGCTTTCACAACAACAGCAAAACTTTATCATGGCTGTCACGCATGAACTCAAAACTCCTGTAGCGATTGCACAGCTTAACCTCGAAACTCTGCAAAAGCGTAAACTTGAAGAAACTCAGCAGCAGAAGCTTATAGCCAGTACACTCGAAGAAACAAACAGGCTTGATACATTAACCAATAACATTCTCCTCGTATCGCAACTGGAAACAGGTAAACATACTTTTAATAAACAGGAAATAAATTTCAGCGAACTGGTGAATGATGTGCTGAAAAATTTTGCAGGCCGTTTTCCGCAGCATAATATAAAGAATGAGATTGCAGGCGACATTTATGTAAAAGGAGAATTCATGCTTCTTCAAATGCTGCTGAGTAACTTAATTGATAATGCATTAAAATATTCCGACAAAGGCTCACCAATAAAAATTACTTTGAAAAAAATAAAAAATAAGGCGGCGCTTACAGTGGCAGACGAAGGCGAAGGCATACCGGACGAAGAGAAAAAAAAGGTATTTGAAAAGTTTTATCGCAGCGGTTACGAGGGCATACGTAAAGCCAAAGGGACGGGTCTTGGTTTATATCTTTGCAAAAAAATTGCGGCTGACCATAATGGAAGTATATGCATCACGGATAATACGCCGCAGGGAGCAATTTTTACCGTTAAACTGGAATCCGTTTTTGGATAAGAATGGCGAATAAAGGCAATATATTGTTGGCAGAGGATGAGCAAAATCTTCACGATACGCTCCGGCTAAATCTTGAACTGGAGGGTTATTCCGTAACGTCTGCTTATGATGGCAGTAAGGCATTGAAAGCAGTGCAAAATGAATATTTTGACCTCATTGTTCTTGATATCATGCTTCCCGGTATTGATGGCATCAGTATAACGGAAACAATCAGGGTGCAGCGTAATGATGTGCCTATCCTGATATTGAGTGCTAAAAATACAGGCGCAGACAGGATTCTGGGTTTGAAAAAAGGGGCTGATGATTACCTTGCAAAGCCATTTCATCTTGAAGAGCTTTTGCTTCGTGTAGAAAAACTCATCGCAAAAAACAGGAAGCTCCGGGATAAAGAAGGTATCGGGGATGTATATGAATTCGGCAACAATAAAATTGATTTTAAGGCACAGCAGGCGCTTACATGGCAAAGTGAACTTATTGAATTGAGTAAAAAAGAAGCTATGCTTTTAAAGCTGCTGATAGAAAATAAAAATGATGTGGTTACCCGTGAAAAAATTCTTCAGATGGTATGGGGATACCAGGTATATCCGAACACCCGGACTATAGATAATTTTATGCTCAACTTCAGAAAATATTTTGAGAAAGATAGCCGCAGGCCCGAATATTTTCATTCTGTGAGAGGCATGGGTTATAAATACACCAATTCTTCCTCTTAAATTTTGTCGTCTTTATCAGAGTTATATGATGCAATGGGTTAACTCCTTATCTTCATACACAAAACCATTATTCATGAAAAAAAAATATTATCCATTTATTTTTTTAGTTGTCTTGCTGCATGGGTTGGTAATTTATTCCTTCGGACAGGGCATTTCACTGGGAGTAAAAGCGGGTATTGCCATACCGAATTTAAAAGCCCCTTCTTCTGATAATCCTGTAAACACCGGGTGGACTTCAAGGCTGGGTCCTTATTTCGGCTTTGTCGCAGGCTTTGATATCTCTGAAAAATTATCCATACAGGCAGAATTAAATTATGCTTCACAGGGCGGAAAGAAAAAAGGTTTACAAGCGGTTCCGGGCAGTGCTTTTGCCGATATGGTACCGCCGGGTTTTCCACTGCCTGATTACCTGTACGCTGATTTTAACGCTGAGGCAAAACTCAATTATATTGAACTTCCCGTAATGCTGAAACTGAGTTTACCTATTGGTGAAACAGCTTCTTTTTTTGTGAATGCAGGGCCGTATGCGGGTTTTCTTGTCAGTGCAAAAAATGTAAGTAACGGCGCCAGCAATGTGTATGCAGATAAAGGACTGACACAACCGCTGACAACAGAACCTGTTTCTTTCGACACTACGCAGGATATAAAAGATGACATAAGTAAATTGAATGCAGGCATCCAGCTTGGCGTTGGCTTTGCATTGAATTTTGGAAACGGTTCTTTGTTTTTAACAGGAGGAGGTAACTATGGACTTACCAATATTCAGAAGGATCCGGCAAATGGAAAAAACCATACGGGAGCAGCAACGGTCACTTTGGGATATTTGATCAGGCTTTAGGAATTGACTTTATTCCTTACCGAAAAATAGTTTCATCCGAGGAAAAGGAATTACCGCAAGGAAGTTTACGGAGTAATACCCATCGCAAAAGCTGCCTGTATTTCTACAGGCAGCTTCCGGAATTTTAAAGCCGGTATTATTATTCTGTAGTTGGTTTTACCAATCCCAATTTGGCTTCGAGGCTTAATGTGGCGTGAGGTACGGCACGCAGGCGGGCTTTATCAATCAACTTGCCCGTAACCCGGCAGATACCATAAGTCTTATTTTCAATGCGGATAAGTGCTTTTTCGAGGTGATCTATATAAGTGATCTGGCGGCTGGCCATCTGGCTCAACTGCTCACGTTCCATACTCATGCTGCCATCTTCCATAGTCATGTAGCGGTTTTCACTTTCGTCCCCGCCCATATCATCCTTACGGGTGATCAATCCCTGCAGGTAAGCTAATTCTCTTTTAGCCCCTTCAAGTTTTTTGTGAATAAGCTCCCTGAACTCCGCCAGTTCTGAATCGTTGTATCTTACCAACGGTACATTATGGACAGGCGCTTCCTGCCTTTGTTCCATTGGTTTATATTCCGGGTGATAAGGCACGCTCGTCTTTACGGATGTTTTTGGAGTTTTAACTTCTTTTACAGGCTCGTGTTTCTTCGACATAGGCTGTGTTTCAACTGGTTTATGCTTAATAGCAGGTGTTATTTTCGATTTTACAGCAGGTTTTGCAGATCCTGTTTTTTTCTCAGAAACTGCAGCTTTTTTGGGTGTCACTGTTTTTTTAACTGCTAAGGCTTTTTTCACATGCTTTGCAATCTTCTTCGGCGGGGCAGCTTTCTTCGCCGCAGGCGCTTTTTTGGCAGACTTAGCTGCTTTTGGAGGCGCAGGTTTTTTCGTGGCCATACGATTATCCTTTTTTATTTACGCTCACTTTCAACAGAATGCCATTTACTTCAATGTCAGTACCGTCCTGCATTTCGGGCACCCAATCAAGACTATCTGCCAAAATTTCCGCGCAAATATAGTTTTTAAATTCATTTATGGATGGCTTGATCTCATTATTGTCGAGCACATTTACGAATATACGGTCTGTTAATTCAAAACCGCGTTCCTTTCGTATATTTTGTACCCGGTTGATGAATTCACGGGCATTACCTTCCTTTTGTAATTCATCGGAAATGGTTGTGTCGAGTGCAACAGTGAGGCTGCCTTTAGTAGATACACTCCAGCCGGGAATATCTTCTGCAGTGATTTCAACCTCATTTAGACTCAAAGTGAACTCCCTGCCATCTGCATAAACTGTATAACTGCCGGTTCTCTCTAACTGAGAAATTTCATGCTGGGACATGTTTCCGGTTGCAGCTATGACGCTTTTCATAAGAGACCCTAATTTTTTGCCAAGTATTTTAAAATCAGGCTTAACCTTTTTCTTAATAAATCCCCCCGTCTCGGTGATGTATTCAAGTCCCTTTACATTTACTTCAGCTTTTATCAGTTCTTCCACTTTTTTTAGCTGCTCTTTCATTTGAGGATTCAAAACAGGGATCAATACCCTCTGCAAAGGTTGTCTAACTTTAATGTTAACTCTTTTTCGAAGCGAAAGTATAAGTGATGATATATCCTGGGCCAGTTGCATTCTTTCTTCCAAAGCACCATCAGTAGCTTCTTCATTGGCTATAGGAAAGTCAGCATGATGAACAGAGCCGACTTGTAAACGGTTTGTCGCCCTGTTTAAATTTTGAAAAACTGCATCACTAAAAAATGGTGAAATTGGGGCAATTAATCGTGTAAGGATTTCGAGACATTCATATAAAGTCTGGTAAGCAGATATCTTATCATGCTCATAATCGCCTTTCCAGAAACGGCGGCGGCACAGACGAACATACCAGTTGCTTAAATGCTCATCCACAAATTCTTCGATGAGGCGGCCTGCAATGGTGGGTTCGTATTCATCCATCGCTCCGGTAACTCTTTTATTCAGCGTATTTAATGACGATAAAATCCACCGGTCTATTTCAGGCCTTTGGCTCAAAGGAATATAATCTTCTTTAAATGCGAACCCATCCACATTGGCGTAAAGCACAAAGAACTGGTAGGTATTGTATAATGTGCCGAAGAATTTTCGCTGCACTTCTTTAATCCCGTTGATATCAAATTTTAAATTATCCCACGGCGATGCATTGGTAATGAGATACCAGCGTGTGGCATCTGCTCCAAAAGTGGCTATAGTTTTGAACGGGTCAACAGTATTGCCCAATCGCTTGCTCATCTTGTTGCCATTCTTGTCCAGTACGAGACCATTGGAAATGCAGGTTCTGTAAGCAAGACCCGGATACCTTTCATCGTTCACTTCAAAGCCATCTTTTTTTAACTCTTCCTGTATATCTTCTTTCAGCAAGGCACTGATGGCATGAAGGGTATAAAACCAGCCTCTTGTCTGGTCAACACCTTCAGCAATAAAATTTGCGGGGTAGTTTTTGGCAAATGTTTCTTTATTCTCAAAAGGAAAATGCCATTGGGCGAAAGGCATAGCGCCTGCGTCAAACCAAACATCTATCAGATCAGCGATACGCTTCATCGGTTTACCTGATGGAGAAATGAGAACGATTTCATCTATAAAGGGCTTATGCAAATCAGTTAACAGTTGATTTATTCTAATTTCGGAATCAGTTCCTGCAACCGGCAACAGGTAACCAGCATCAACTGATTTTCTTAGTTCAGTTTTTAGTTCTTCTATACTTCCTATACAAATTTCCTCAGTGCCGTCTTCCGATCTCCACACAGGCAACGGTGTACCCCAAAAACGACTGCGACTCAAATTCCAGTCCACCATATTTTCCAGCCAGTTGCCGAATCTCCCTTCGCCGGTTGATTTGGGTTTCCAGTTAATGGTCTTGTTTAATTCTACCATCCTCTCTTTGAGCGCCGTTGTCTTTATAAACCATGAGTCCAGCGGATAGTATAAGATGGGTTTATCCGTTCTCCAGCAATGTGGATAGCTGTGCTCGTATTTTTCAATTTTAAAAGCCCGGTTTTCTTTTTTTAGCTTTACACAGATGTCCACGTTCACATCTTCATATTCAGGATCATCTTTATAGTTTTTTACATACCTGCCACTGAATTCACCCA
>JAHEZC010000608.1 GCA_023251275.1 Parafilimonas sp.
AGAGCCAGGGCGTCTCTGCATGCGTAAAGCACTATATCGCCAACAACCAGGAAATAGCCCGCAACTGGATTGATGTACAGATGAGTGAGCGTGCCTTGCGTGAAATTTATTTACCTGGCTTTAAAGCTGCAGTAACAGAGGCGCATGTAAATACTTTGATGGGTTCGTATAATAAATTACGCGGCACATGGTGCACGCATAATGATTACCTTATGAATAAAATTGTGAAAGGAGAATGGAAATTCGATGGCATGATAATGAGCGACTGGGGTTCTGTGCATTATACCATGGAAGCGTTGACAAACGGAACAGACCTCGAAATGGGAACAGATCTCAGCATGATGCCAAATCCCGATTATCATAAATTTCATCTCGCAGATACTGTGATCACGCTTGTGAAAAACGGAACGGTCCGTGAAAGTATCATTGACGAAAAGGTGAGAAGGGTTTTGCGCATCATGTTCAGAACGCATGTAATGGATGGCCAGCGCATAAAAGGAGAATACAATATACCTGCGCATCAGCAAACGGCATTGAAGGTTGCAGAAGAAGGAATTGTGTTGCTGAAGAATGATGATAATATTCTTCCGCTTAATTCATCCAAAATAAAATCCATCGCAGTTATTGGATATAATGCAGCACGTAAACAATCCATGGGTGGCGGCAGTTCACAGGTGAAAGCGTTTTATGAGATCACCCCGTTGATGGGTTTGCAAAATCTTGTTGGCGACAAAATAAAATTTACATACAGCCAGGGATATAAAATTGAAAGAGGCGCGAAAGCAGATGCAGTGATGATAAAAGAAGCTGTTGATGCCGCTTCAAAGGCAGACGTCGTAATTATCGTAGGAGGATGGACACATGGATTTAATTATAGTGTGTGGAGTGATAACGCCTATGATGCAGAAGATGCCGATAAGCCTGATATGAACATGCCCTTCGGGCAGGATGAATTGATAAAAGCGGTGTTGCAGGTAAACCCTAAAACAATTGTTGTATTGATCGGCGGCGGCCCTGTTGATATGACACAATGGATTGACCAGGTTAAAGGATTGGTACAGGCATGGTACCCCGGGATGGAAGGCGGCAGCGCACTCGCAAAGATCATTTTCGGTGAAGTAAATCCTTCGGGAAAACTTACGATGACATGGCCAAAAAAATTGCAGGATTGTCCCGCGCACAAATTAGGCGAATACCCCGGAGACGGAAAGACTGTTCATTACAATGATGATATTTATGTTGGCTATCGTTATTATGATACTTATAAAGTGGAGCCGCAGTTTGCTTTTGGATTCGGCTTATCCTACACCACATTCGAATACAAAAATCTTAAAGTGACTCACGGTGATAAATCAGCAACGGTTACTGTAACTATTAAGAACATAGGAAAGATGGCTGGAGGAGAAGTGACACAGGTTTACGTGCACCAGGAAAAATCTGCATTGCCGCGACCCGAAAAAGAACTGAAGGCATTTCAGAAAGTATTTCTTAAACCGGGTGAAGAAAAAACAATTACACTGCATCTTGATGAAACTGCATTTCAATATTATAATGACAGAATGAGTAAATGGGTATTGGAGCCGGGTATGTTTGATATTATTGTGGGAAGTTCATCGAAACTCATCAGGCTATCAGAAAAAATAAAATTATAATGACAGCGAAGTTTGCTGATTGAAAACTATAAAATTCATCATGACCCTCCATGAGTACTAAAAAGTTTTTTTATCCCTGCTTCTTACTCTTATTAATTTGTTTTACCAGTTACTCCGGATTGATCTTTTCACAGGAGAGTGTGCTTACACAGCATAACAATTTGAGCCGTACAGGCTGGTATGACAGTGAAAAAATATTGAATACAAAAAATGTAAAAGCAGGTGCATTTGGAAAATTATTTTCACGTGCTGCTGATGATCAGATATATGCACAGCCGCTTGTTTTTTTAAATTTGAATATACCGGGAATCGGAAACAGGAATGTGGTATTTGTTTGTACAGTGAATAATTCTGTGTATGCTTATGATGCTGATTCTGCGGATAGCGTTACCCCATATTGGCAGAAAAATTTAACGCCTGCCGGTTCAAGGGTCATTACTCATACAGATATGACGGAAGCATGCGGAGGTTACTATAATGATTTTTCCGGGAATATGGGCATTGTAGGCACCCCGGTTATTGATGAAACTACCAATACCATTTATCTTGTAGCACGAAGCCTGAATACAACCAGCAAT
>JAHEZC010000609.1 GCA_023251275.1 Parafilimonas sp.
TCATTGTTTGCTGCGCCATATTCAATGCAATTTTTTGATGCGCTGCATTGTTGAGTATTGATTTTGGAATATTTGCCCAGGGCACCAGGCTATCATCGTCAAAATCACCTAATTCAAAACGACCTTCCAATACACGTTGCAAATGTTTATTAATTTCTTCTTCTGTAATCAAGCCTTTTGCAACAGCTTCGGGCAAAGTTTTGTAAGCGTAGCCATCCCATACGCATTCAACATCCGTTCCTGCCAGTGTAGCTTTTGCTGATGCGTGTACAGGATAGGAAGAAACTTTGTGGCTGGTATAAAAATCTGTTACGGCTCCGCAATCAGAAACAACTAAGTACTTAAAACCCCATTCGTCCCGCAAAATTGTTTGTAATAAACGGTTGTTGCCGCAGCATGGTTCATCATCCAGTCGCTGGTAGGCACACATCACTTCTCTTACGTCTGCCTGTTGCACCAAAGACTTGAATGCTGGCAAATAAGTTTCCCATAGATCTCTCGGCTTTACATTATTCAGGTTGAGTACATGACGGCTCCACTCCGGTCCGGAATGCACGGCATAATGTTTGGCACAGGCCAATAGCTTGCGATACTTGGCATCGGCTGGCCCTTGCAAACCTTTTACCACCATTACCCCCATGCGGGAAGTGAGGTATGGGTCTTCGCCATAAGTTTCCTGTCCACGACCCCAGCGGGGATCTCTGAAAATATTTACGTTAGGTGTCCATACAGACAAACTTAGAAATCTTCTGTTTTCTTTTCCACTACGCAATGCCGCATGATATTTTTCTCGGGTTTCATCTGAAGCCGCATTAAAAACTTCATACACGAGTGCATCATTAAATGAAGCAGCCATACCAATGGGTTCAGGGAAAACAGTAACACTATCATTATTGGCAAGGCCATGCAGTGCTTCGCTCCACCAATTGAATTTTTTAATTCCGAGCCTTGGAATGGCAGGTGATTGGTCCTGCATAAGAAATGCCTTTTCCTCAAGTGTTAATCGAGAGATCAGATCTTTTACTCTATCCTGCGAATTGAGATTTGCATTTTGAAAAGGCAGGTTTTGTGCAAAAATCACATTGCTCAAAATCAAGCCTACAATAAATGCTACCTTTTTTTTCATCGTATTAGTATTTTTATTTTAAACCAACTCCTGGAATTAAGAAAGCATTTTAGAACTGCTTCGTTTTATCTTTATAATTTTATTGCAATTTTTTCCCCACTATATTCTATTTCCCTTCCATTGCTGTAATTACCATCTGCAGCTCCCAATCCGGGCTTCACTATCATAATATTAAATTTCCTGTTCTCAAGCATACCGGGATATGTACGATTTCTATCGCCGATAGTTAATATTTTCTTTTTATCATCCCAGTCGAAACGAATGGTTGAATAAATTCCTTTTTCATAATTATAATTATCATTCTCATCTTCGTACAATACAAACCCTCCATTGGTGCCGGGATAAATCCTTATTTCAAGATTATTCCATTTTTTTTCTGTTGCATATTGCACACCAGGACCGATGGGAATAATAGCACCTGCTTTTACATATATCGGAATAATATCAAGCGGTGTTTGTTTGTTTACTTTAGTGCCACCGCTGTATTTTTCACCTGTCCAGAAATCAAACCAATCTGCACCTGCCGGCAAATATGTTTCTTTTGATTTTACTGCGCTGAAGTCTTCCATTTGCGTAGTATCTCTGCCATTAATGTAAGGTTTGATGTACATGGCATTGGTAACAGGACTTACCAGCAATGATTTTCCAAAAAGGTATTCATCATTTATATCCAGCGCATTTTTATCTTTTGCAAAATCCATCACCAATGCCCTCATCATACTCGATTGGTTGGCTGTTACATCCCACGAAGTGGAATAGATATAAGGCAGTAAACGGTAACGGAGGTTGATGTATTTTTCAATTGCATCATAGTACCTGTTTCCTTTTTCTCCGAACTGGTAAATTTCCCTCGGTGCATCTGTACCATGCGACCGCATCATTGGAGTCAAAGCACCAAACTCTAACCAGCGAACATAGAGTTCACGGTATTCAGGATCATCCAGCTTCTTTTTAAAATCCCATAAAAAGAAGCCTCCAATATCAGCGTTCCAGTAAGGTATACCCGTTAAAGAAAAATTAAGACCAGCAGAAATCTGGTTACGCAAAGCTTTCCATGATGCCACTATATCCCCTGACCAGGTATTCGCCCCGTAACGCTGTT
>JAHEZC010000610.1 GCA_023251275.1 Parafilimonas sp.
TTTTCTGCAGGAGTGCATTGCATGATACATATTGCCAATAGCAGGAAGATAACATTTTTGCTCATAATATAAAATAATGGTGAATGAATGTAGTGATTTTACTGATGCTACTAATGTAATATAGTAATGGATTTTGCAAAGCGGCATAGGCTGTTCCTGGTTATACCTTCTATTTCAAAATCTCCACTTGATTTTCAAAAAAAATCACAAAGATTTTCTTTGAATCAAACTAAAAGGGTTTTTTATTTTTTGCTTTGAATTTTCAAGTATAAGCCTTGCAGCAGTTTCCCCCATCTTTGCATGATCGGTGGAGATTACAGTGATACCATCGAGGAGAATTTCTTTTAAAGGGGTTTCATTGTATGAAATAATGCCAATGTCTTTCCCGATTTTTAAATTACCGGACATGCATTTTTTAATCAGGTTTACGAGGTCTGTTTCTTCTATCACTATCCACGCTTCTTTTGCATGCGGAACAGTGCCTGTATGGCATTCATGTGTAATGGAATAAGCGAAATGGTATTCCATGCAAAAGTTTTTGAACCCTGTAACAATTTCATAAGGATATGGAATTGTTTCGGGATACACAAGTATCAGCTTATTGTATTTCTGAAGAAGATGCATGCCGCCTTCGAGAGCTTCTGCAATGTCATTCTGAAAATCCTGGTAAACAGCGCCCACATTAGTTTGCAGGCCAGGCATGTTTTTGTCTAATATCAGCAGCTTATCTTCCGGTATTTTAAGAATTGCTTTGTAAGCGGTTTCAATGTTTTCATAGAAATGAGGCATTATCACATAGTAGTCATATTCATTCAGGTAGGTGTTTATATAGTTTTCAAATATGATGCTGTCGCAATGAAATATTTTCAGGTCAACTGCAGCTTTGTTTCCCATCACTTCCACGAAGGAATTATAAATTTGTTTTTTATAGTTGCTGATCTTATTAAACAACAACAATATCCTGTAAGGAATAGAGATGTCTGTTCTGTTGATATAAAAACCCTTGCCCGGAATAGCGGTGATGATACCATCTTCCTCAAGCAGAGTATAAGCTTTCTGCACCGTATCTCTTGATAATAAGCATTCATTACTCAGTTCATTGATGGATAAAATTTTATCTCCTTTCTTTAATTTTCCTGATTTGATAGATTTTGTAACGGAGTTTATTATCTGCTGATACTTCGGCGTTCGTCTTGTTGGGTCTATTTCAAATATTGTTTCCATAAAATAATCTCATACTGAAGCTTCAGCGGGAATGAATTCGTATTTTTTCCTGAAAAAATTTTTATTTGAATACCGTTTCAGAATCCGCAGCGCTAAAAGCAAACAAAGAAATGGATAAATTTAAACGATTCATGGTGATGGATGAAAAGTTATTTGGATATAGTTTGAAACCTTAAGATTTTATCCTGCAATTGAAGGCTTTAAAATTTTTGAAATTGGGCGCTTGAGCAGGTATCATATAAAAGGCTTTCTCCGCGTTTGCAGCAGGTTAACTATCTTTACCCCGTCGTAATGGTTGCACTTTTCTGTCAACCATCATCTGTTAACCGTTTAACCAATCAATGGAAATTACTGCTAAAACCGCCGAACAGCTTCGTCTGACGGCAGAAGAATTTGAACTCATCAAACAAAAGCTTGGCCGCACACCCAACTTCACAGAACTCTGCGCATTCAGCGGCATGTGGAGCGAACATTGCAGCTACAAAAATTCCATCAAATGGCTGAAAACATTGCCACGCAGCGGTGGCCGTATGCTGGTGGCCGCCGGTGAAGAAAATGCAGGATTGATGGATATAGGAAACGGGTATGGTGTAGTGTTCAAAATCGAATCCCACAATCACCCAAGCGCCATTGAACCTTTCCAGGGTGCAGCAACGGGTGTGGGTGGTATTCACCGTGATATTTTTACGATGGGCGCAAGACCGATTGCTGCATTGAACAGCCTGCGCTTCGGAAATTTGGAGGATAAAAAAACACAGCGTTTACTGGATGGTGTGGTAAAAGGAATCGGCCACTACGGAAATTGTTTTGGCGTGCCTACGGTTGGTGGTGAAGTATATTTTGAAGAATGTTATCATACCAATCCGCTCGTAAATGCAATGAGTGTAGGAATTGTGAAGGTGGATAAAACGATCAGCGCTACTGCCAAGGGTTCAGGCAATCCCGTTTTTATTGTGGGAAGTGCGACGGGCAAGGATGGTATTGGCGGAGCATCATTT
>JAHEZC010000086.1 GCA_023251275.1 Parafilimonas sp.
TCAAGCAGCTTTTCCAAATCTCTGAGTATTGTTCTTTCTGACATATTTGAATAAAGCCTTGCAAGCTTTACAGACAATTCTGGAATTTCAGTTATAGACACAGCCCTGTCCATCGGGAGTTCTAATGCTAATGTCCGCTGCCTTTTAAAAACATCTTTTTGAGTTATGGGGACAGTATCAAACCTGTCATAAATATACTTTTGCCAGGAATTGACAAACTGGCTTTTCTGAATTACCTCAAGCGTTTGCTCTAAACCGTCCCTGAAACCCAACAAAGCATATTCTATAAATGCAGACAGATCAAGTGTTGCGGTGGCCTTCTCAATTTGACGGTAATAATTTGTTCTGGTCAGGTTGTAATGGTTTGATAAAATATGCGATGCAATATCCGGGTTGCCGCCCCGAAGCAAAATATAAAATTCCAGCAAGCGACCCGTTCTCCCATTTCCATCTCCAAAGGGGTGTATCCATTCAATATAAATATGAGACACTATTGTCTGGATAACTATTTCACTGAAAGTTTGCTCTTTTTTTTCATAGCCAAACTCATCTTTTGACCACCCGCAAAACATTTCTGTTAATGCAGGAACATCCCTGTAATCCGGGCATCTGTAAGAGCCGACTACTGCATCAGTATTCCTGAACTGACCCGGTATAGCAGCAAAGTGTTCGCCCAGGTTTTTCCCTGCCATTTTGTGCAACCGTTTCAGCAGATCAGGCGAAACCAGGTCGCTTTCATTTTTTTGAATGATCTCCGCCAGCAGTTCATTAAAGGCATCCAGGATATTTCGCACTTCTGTTTCCTGGTACTCTTTGCTTGGAGGTAATTTTTGCCCTTCCAGCATGCGCCTGATTTCATCATCAGTAAGAGTATTACCTTCTATTGCGGTAGTGGCCTGCGCTCCCTTTATTAATGACAGATTCATAAGTTCCCGGTAATGTTCAGGCATTATCGGGGTATTATTTATAGCTTTCACAAGGGCATCACATTGACCCAATAAAAACTGCGAAGTGCCTGATAAGTCCCAGTTTTTCCTGAAGACTATGTGAGGATATTGACGATGTAGTTTGCCTGACATATAGCTTGACAATTAACAGGACAGACTTTATGACAAATATAATATATCATTTGTCATGAGTGGATTAAAATTTCACTTTTGCTGATCGTTCTGGAAAATAACGCTAATGTTCGCGGGGACACTATGGGGCAGCTTTACGGAGATTGCAGAAACCTTTAAGATTAATGGTGAAAAGTAAGAATAAATTCCCCCCATAAATTTTTCCTAAGCCTCACGTGATTTATCCATTCGAACCAATTACCCCGCAATCACAAAGTTTTTCTCCAGAACCGTCTTTATTGCGGAGACCATTTTATCTGCTTTTTCCTCTAACTGTTCTTCGGTCCATAGTAAACTAATTGCTGTAGAAATACACCGGCTCATGATCGCATCGCTTGCTTCAAAAGAAGTATGCTGCAGTTTTTGCAAAGCCTGTTTCTGCGCATCGTTCAGGTTATTCAGTGCAGATTGGTTTTTCAAATGATCCCACTTGCGTATATAATGCCAGTTATTATTGTACCAGTAAAAATTACCGGACAGAATCCCCTGCTGCTTCATTTCTTCCGCAACATCGGCCGTTAATTTTTCAGTGGGTAAAAACCAGCTTAAAAATGTACAACTGTCGCCTTCCGCATCTGGGATTTTTCTGAAACTTATTTCAGGTATTTGTGAAAGCGCTTCTTTCAAATGAGCATGATTTTTTCTTTGGATGGCAAGAAAGCCCTGCAGTTTTTTTATCTGAGCCAACCCGACGGCTGCATGTAATTCACTGATGCGATAATTATACCCTATGAAAGGATGCAGGTCAGCGCCCCGGTCCGAGCCTTTATGATCATGCCCGTGATCGCTGTACCCATCGCATTTAATATATATATCTTCATCATTGGTAACCACTGCCCCGCCTTCGCCGCAGGTGATCGTTTTTACAAAATCAAAAGAAAAAGTACCGGCATCACCGATAGTGCCCAGGTGTTTTCCTTTATAAGATGCACCGAAACTCTGGCAGGCATCTTCGAGCAAAATGAGGTTGTGTTGCCGAGATATTACTGTCAATGAATCCATGTCTGCCATGCTTCCGCACATGTGCACGGGCATAATACATTTTGTTTTCGGGGTGATAGCCTGTCGAACAGCGGCAGGATCAAGCGTAAGGGTTTCATCAATATCTGTCAGAACCGGGACAGCCCCGGTACTTAAAATGGCTTCAAAGCTGGCAACAAAAGTAAAGGCAGGCATAATCACTTCATCACCGGTGCCTATGCCCAATGCAGCGAGCGCTGTTGTCAAGGCAGATGTGCCGCTCGATGTAAGCTGTGCATATTTGCTGCCAATGGTTTCAGCAATGGCTTGCTCGAGTTCTTTTGCTTTCCAGATTCCCCTGCGTTGTGCATCAAATCCATAACGCATCAGGACTCCTGTTTCCAGCAGTTCATTTACTTCCTTGCGTTCTTCGGCGCCCCATAATTCAAATCCCGGCATATAAAAATTTTAAGTGCGATGTTCTTTTTTGTTGTTTTGAGTTGATTTAAAAGAAGCAAAAGTAAAAAACTAATTGTGGAAAGGTTGTCAAAAGATAAACGGCATAATTTGGTATGTTTGGCGGGCTTTAGAAATTGAAATTGAGTTTGTAAAAAAATTGCAATTGTTATTTATGGTTTCAGCAATCTTGTGCAGCGATAAGCGTTTTACCAAACAGAAACAAATAGCTTCGTTAAAAGAATGAATATTTTATGAAAACAGGTTTACACAGTTTCATTACATTCCGCAATAATCAGATATTTGCACGCAGCATTTGATGATTTAGTTATAAAAAAAACTATGAAAAAAGTTTTCTTTTTATTTACCACACTCTTTTTATTTACCTGCTTCATTTGCAACAATTCCATCGCACCAAAAGAAAAAGTAACAAATTCCGCCACTGATTCATCAGCTAAAGCTATTATTGATACTGCGACCAATTTACCAGACAGCATAGCTCAACCTTTGCCTGCACCCGATAGCATTGCTGCATCTGAGAGAAAATATATTTACCTCACTTTTGATGATGGGCCGTTGTACGGGAGCAACAATATTGACAAAATTATCAGGGCGGAGAAAATCAATACCGATGTATTTGTTGTAGGCATGCATGCGATGAATGATCCCGAATTACTATCTTTTTATCAATTATATCAATCCAATCCTTACGTCGAGATAGGTAACCACAGTTATACCCATGCCAATAACAGGTATAAAAAATATTACCAAAATCCTGACGGTGTGGTAGAGGATTTTATGAAATGCGAGTCTGCATTACAGATACCTACCAGGTTTGCAAGGCAGCCGGGCAGAAACCAATGGCGGCTCGAGGGTATAAAAAAAGATGATATAAGAAGCGGAACCGAAAGCGCTGACCTGCTCTACGAAAACGGGTTTAAGGTTTTTGGCTGGGATGTGGAGTGGCAGCATTATGGCAATGGTATCCCCACACAAACAGTGGATCAGTTGGTGAGGACAATCGAACAAAAACTTGATAATGGTAAAACAGTAAAACCGGGTCACCTGATAATTTTGACTCATGATGAAATGTTCAGAACAAAATCAGGAAGCAATGCGCTGCAGCAGCTTATTGAAAAGCTGAAAGCAACAGGTAAATACCGGTTTGAACATTTAAGTAAGTACCCCGCTTAACAACTATTATTTTTTCGAGATCATCCATCCTTTATTTGTCTTAACAAACTGAACCACATTGCTAAGATCGCTTTCATTATTTTCCCTGTCGAGGCAGGAAACAGATGCATAACAATTGCTCCATGCGGTGGGAATATCAGATGCATTTATATTAAACTGAAACATTTTCAGCCTGGTGGCAGGTAAAATGAAAAAAGGATGTTTGCCAAGCCCTGCAAGATTATCAGAGATATAAAGCACATAGCTTTTTACTTCCTGTGTTTCTTTGATATTGTCGCTTTCCCCCTGCACGATAAAATTTTTTTCATTTCCGGATTTGGAGTCAGATAAATTTTTTATGACCGGTCTCAGCGGCGGCACAGTATCTACCCATGCCATAGGCGGTATGATGGCGGGGTATTTGTAATAATTATTTGCGAGGCTGTCATTCCATCCATTTGGATTATAATTGAAATTGGCAGCACTGAAAAAGATGCTCCCCTGTATATATGCGTTATCTCTTAAAAGCTTTATTTGATTGGGCAATTCTTTTGGATTGCGCCATGCTGCTGTAGGGCTTTCAATAGTGCGGTAAATACCATGACCAATATACACATGCTTGCCATAACTGTGGGCAGCCCACCAGCCGAGCAGTGTTTCATAGTCGCAAAGCCTGTGACCTATCTCCCAATAAAGCTGCGGGGCCACATAGTCAATCCAGCCCTTTTTCAACCACAATAAAATATCGGCGTACAGATCATCGTAATTGGTTTGTCCGCCTTTTGTATCGCTGCCCTCCGGGTCGGTATCTGCATTTCGCCAGACACCAAAAGGACTGATACCAAATTTAACCATCGGGTTTACTTCGAGTATCGCATCATGGATTCGTTTTATAATGCTGTCGCAATTACTTCTTCGCCAGTTGTCTTTTGCCAGGCCCCGTGAATATTTTCTGTAAATGCCTTCATCAGGAAATTCTTTTCCCGTAATGCGATACGGATAGAAATAATCATCCATGTGAACCGCATCTATATCATACCTGCTGATAACGTCCCTGACAATTCTTGTTACATAGTCCATCACAGCCGGTAAGCCGGGGTTAAAATATCTTTTGCTGCCATACGTGAGAAACCATTCCGGGTGCTGCTTTGTTATGTGTGAAGATGAAACAGAAGATGAGCGAATGTCAAAAACTGCCCGGTAAGGATTAAGCCATGCATGAAACTCCATGCCGCGTTTATGCGCTTCCTCAATCATGAACTGAAGCGGATCGTAATATGGCTCAGGTGGCAACCCCTGCACGCCGGTAAGCCATTCACTCCAGGGTTCATAGTTAGATGGATAAAAGGCATCCGCAGCAGGGCGTATCTGTACAATTACCGCATTCATCCCCATGCCCTGCAGCATGGAAAGCATATTGATAAATTCCTGTTTCTGCTGTATCACAGGCAGCCCTTTTTTACTTGGCCAGTCAGTATTTACAACCGTAGCGATCCATGCAGCCCTGAATTCATATTTTGGCTGACAATCGGCTGTAGTCAAGAGAGACGCCGCAAACAACAAACAACAAACCATAAACAAAATAAACCTGTGAAAGATCTTGTCGGTATGAAAACAGTAAACAGGTCTCTTCATAAAGCGAATATACAAGTGTAACGTTTTTGATTGTTTATCATTTTGCCTTGATAAATCATTTAACATTTTTCGGTACATGCACAAAAGTTATTAGAATCCTTTTAGAAAAGAATTAATGGTTGATTGTGTATGCAGGTAACTTTTGAAAACAAGTTCACCCTGGATAATTAATGCAAGTCATTCAGGAAATTGTTCTTTATCCTGAATGCGATTCTCTCACCTGAAATTTAACAATAAAATTTTTATAGTCTTTATGGAAAATCGTTTTGCAGGGATCTAACTATGTAAGGTAAACCTCTGCTCTATGAAGCGATTCCTGTTTATTCTTTCTTTATTAATGTTGAGTTTTATTATTGCCGGTTCTGCCCGTTATTTATACGGCTTTTCTTTTTTTACAAAAAATAATTCAACAGTCACATTCAATGATGAAGGACTCCAGCAAAAGCTTAAAAGCAGATCGCTTATCGCCGAGACTTATGCAAAACAACGCGGCTTTAATACAAATTTTTGCTTCCTTGCTGACATGAATATTGCATCAGGGAAGAACCGCTTTTTTGTATATGATATGAAAAACGATTCAGTACTGTTGGCGGGCATCACAGCGCATGGCAGTTGCAATTATAAGGTTCTTACAAAAGCTAAATTCTCTAATCAGCCCGGTTGCGGATGCAGCGCTTACGGTAAGTACAAAGTGGGTTATAAATATACCGGCAGGTTTGGAACTGCGTACAAATTATATGGGCTGGACAGCAGCAACAGCAATGCTTTTGACAGGTTCATTGTACTTCATAGTTATTATCTGGTTCCGGACAATGAAGTATATCCGTTGCCAGTCTGTAATAGTTTGGGTTGCGTGATGGTCTCTGATAATTTTTTGAAAATACTTTCCGCAAAAATTGATGCTTCTGAAAAACCTGTTCTGCTTTGGGTGTACCAGTAAAAAATTACAGATGTTTTCTTTAACACCCCTTCGGTTCGGATAAATAAATTCCCGCAAAACCAGATCTGCCAATCTGCAGATTTGAAAAGCTGATTCATCTTCTTATTCGCTATTTTTACCCGCAGTAAGAAGGAGAATTTTCTGTGACTGATATCATTCAATTATTACCCGATAATCTTGCCAACCAGATCGCCGCAGGCGAAGTAATTCAGCGGCCTGCAAGTGCCGTGAAAGAATTATTGGAAAATGCCGTGGATGCAGAGGCAACGGAAATAAAATTGATTGTATCTGATTCCGGGAAAAGCCTGTTGCAGGTAATTGATAATGGCCGTGGCATGAGTGAAACTGATGCACGCATGTGTTTTGAACGACATGCTACAAGTAAAATAAAAAATATCGAAGATCTTTTTCATGTGCGTACAATGGGCTTTCGCGGTGAAGCATTAGCTTCTATCGCAGCAGTGGCGCAGGTAGAAATTAAAACCCGGCGTGCAGAGGATGAGCTCGGTACCTGTATTGAAATAGAGAACAGCGTCGTACTGAAGCAGGAGGTTTGCGCATGCAATGTCGGCACAAATATCAGCATGAAGAATTTGTTCTTTAGTGTACCTGCGCGTAGAAATTTTCTCAAAAGCAATGCGGCAGAGTTACGTCATATTGTGGAAGAATTCATCCGGGTATCGCTGGCATTCCCGCAAATATTTTTTTCATTCAGCAGCAATGGCCAGGAAGTTTTTCATCTTGAAGCAGGTAATGTAAAGCATCGCATTATCCAGATACTCGGCAATCAATATACGGCAAAACTCGTAAGCGTGAAGGAAGAAACTGATTACCTGAATATTTATGGTTTCGTTGGAAAGCCTGATACAGCACGCAAAACAAGGGGTGAGCAGTATCTTTTCGTCAACAACAGGTTTATTAAAAGCGCTTACCTGAATCATGCTGTGATGGCCGCCTTTGAGTCGCTGATTGCAAAAGACAGTTTTCCTTTGTATGTTTTGTTTATTGATCTTGACCCTTCCCAGGTGGATATAAATGTGCATCCCACCAAACAGGAAATAAAATTCGAAGATGAAAAAATTGTTTATGCTTTTGTGCAGGCAGCAATAAAACATGCACTCGCTCAGTTCAGCATTTCACCCTCACTTGATTTTACATTGAATCCGGAAATACAACAACTTGAAGCAGTAAACAAGCCCTTTACGGGAGAAAAAAAAGAAGCAGCAACCGGATCAAACCTGTATAAAACATTTACTCAAAAACACCAGGCGCATTTTATCGAACCTGATGAAAAGAGTGAATTAAAGCACTGGAAGGAATTTTTTACTGGAAGCAGCGGGCAAGCAGAAACAGGCGCTGAACAGTTATCAGTAACAAGTAAGCAAGAAGAAAATACAAAGGGTTCCACTCAGCTACAAACCACAAACTACAAACCACAAACTGATTCCACTTTTTTCCAACTTCGCAATACTTATATTGTCGCTACGATAGAGGATGGTTTTCTGCTCATACACCAGCAACTCGCACACGAAAGAATTTTGTACGAGCGCTATACTGCTGCGGCTAATGGTAAACAAATACCTGCCCAGCAAAGTTTGTTCCCGGTGACACTTGAACTTGCTGTTGCCGATGCTGCTTTGCTCGAAGACCTGTTGCCTGATCTGCAAGTCCTTGGTTATACGATCGGGCATTTCGGAAAAGATACGTATGTGATACAGGGCACACCGGCTGATGTGTTGCATGGAAATGAAAAACATTCCGTGGAATTATTATTGGAACAGTTTAAACATTTCAGCAGCGACATGAAATTCAGCAAGCGTGAGCGGCTGTTGCGCTGCATGGCAAGGCAGCAGGCCATTAAGCCCGGGCAGGCGCTTACACAAAAAGAAATGCAAACACTGGCAGAAGAATTATTTCAATGCAATACACCGAACGCCGCACCCAATGGAAATCCTGCTTATCTTGAATTCAAAGAAGATTACCTCGAAAGGATGTTTGGAAAATGA
>JAHEZC010000611.1 GCA_023251275.1 Parafilimonas sp.
ACTATATAGGTATGTATTATAGATGGAATGATTAAGCGCTTTCAGTTGTGTATAGCGCTGCTGAAGCTGTGATACAAACGGTGACTTTTTTGACGCATCAATAGCGAGAGACAATGCACGCATTATATCGCGACGGAGCGGCTCTTTATTTGATTCAAGTCCTTTTGCAATTGCCTGTAATTTATCATGCACTTCAATATCATTCACTGTTGTTGAACTTATCAGTTCTGCCGCCGCAAGGGTTTGCTCTTTAATCGGTGTGATATATTCTTTCCATGCATGATTCCGGCTTTTTTTTACTTCATCCTTTAGTGTTTCGTCTATGTGATCGAGTTCTTCACCCGTTGCGATATTATTTTCAATGATCCATTGACGCATTTTTTTAATACAATCCCATTCACGTTCCCATTCAAGACGTTCTGGGTTTTTATATCTTTCATGGCTGCCGGAAGTAGAGTGTCCCTGCGGTTGTGTGAGTTCTTCCACATGAAATACTGCAGACACATGTGTATCACGTATTTTTTGAATGCCTGCTTCAAAGACTTCACACAGAGCTGCGTAATCCCAACCTTTTACTGTATAAATATTAATCCCGTTTGTATCGTTCTTTTTCTTCAAACCCTGCAGCGCAGCAGATATGGAACCTTTGGTGGTCTGGTATTTTTTTGGGACGGATATTCCGTAACCGTCATCCCAAACAAAAACTGCAAGGGGTACCTGTAAAACGCCGGCGGCATTCATTATTTCCCAAAAATGCCCTTCAGATGTAGATGCATCGCCAATTGTACAAAAGCAAATCTCGTTACCGTTATTGGAAAGGTGGGCGTATTGTTTTAAATGTTCAGAATTTCTGAAAATTTTTGAAGCCAGGGCAAGACCCAAGCTACGCGGCATTTGTGAGGCAGTAGGCGCCATATCTGCTGCCACATTCATCTGCCCAGCAATATTGAGCCAGTTGCCATTTTCATCTGCATTCGCTGATGCATAATGGCAGTTCATCTGCCTGCCTGAGCTGAATGGTTCGTGGTCAGAATCAGGATCTGCATAAAGCTGTGCAAACAATTGCTGTGTGTTTGCCATCCCGGTAGCAAACATAAAAGTCTGATCGCGGTAATACCCCGAGCGCCAGTCACCTCCCTGAAAAAACTTTGCCATTGCAACCTGCGCTACTTCTTTGCCATCTCCAAAAATGCCAAACTTTGCCTTGCCTGTTAACACCTCCCTTCTACCAAGCAGGCTTACTTCACGACTCAGACGTGCTGTACGGTAATCTTTCAATACTGCAGCACGGAAACCTTCAAACGACAGCATGTCGTTTTCAGGATTAAGCGAAACAATTATATTTTCCATATTGCAGAAATTAATTGGTTTGTGAAGCGGATAGATAAAAATAAGAAAAACCGTTATTATATCTGCATCATCTTTTAATCTCTGTTTAATTGGAATAATTTCTGCTGTAATTAAATTCACAGAATAATTTGCAAACTATTAATCAGTTCATTTTTTTTAAACAGGATTTATCAATAATTTTACAGCGAAATCAATATTGAATGAAAAAACTCTTCTTTTTCTTGCCGGTAATATTTATCGCGACTTCGATCATTGCCCAGTCCACGGAAGAAAACCAGGAAATTCAAAACAGTGATATTCATAAAGTAATTGACTTCTCAGAGACTGATCATGATTTTGGAAAAATCCCTTATGGTAAACCTGCTGAATTCAATCTGCTGATGAAAAATATTTCAAACGATACTGTAAGAATACAGGAAGTAAGAGCCGGTTGCGGATGTACAACACCTAAATGGCAGCCCGGGCCTTATAATGCCGGAGAAACTTTTAAGGTGACCATAGGATTCAATGGATACACAGAAGGGAATTTCAATAAGGTAGTTACTGTTTATTTAACTAACGGGCAAAGCCAGGTGATTAAATTTCATGGTCAGACTTATAAAGCGCCGGATAATCCCGCTCCTCCGAATGGAGCTATTGAAAGATTGAAATCAGGAAGTAAATAAAAATTAAAATATACAATCATGAAACAGTTTTTAAGTGTATTGGCAATTTTTTCTGTTGTTGCAGTATTTGCTCAAACAGACGACCCTGTCAGCTTTAAAGAGCTCAAATATTCTTTTGGAAAAATTAAGCAAGGGACGCCGGTAACAACGGAGTTTAGTTTTACAAACAAAGGAGATAAACCATTGGTAATTGAAACAG
>JAHEZC010000087.1 GCA_023251275.1 Parafilimonas sp.
CCGGCCAATCCACAGCAATTAACACATCAAACCATCAAAGGGTACTTTATAAAAATTCAATTGAATGCGATTCCCCAATCATTGAAAACAAAAGAAAAAAAATGGCTTCCCCCAGATCGCCTCCAGAAACTGGCCTTTCCTAAATTTATTAACAAGCATTTCCAGGACAAACCAGGAATTTTTTTTCCATTTAATTCACAGGATTAATTCAAAAAAAATTTACTCAACTCTTTTTCCCTCTTCCTTATTGATATTTATCTTTTAAAAGTCTCCAGGTCATTAGCGCTAAAATCATTGCAATTTTTATCTCCATATAAAATGTACGCCGAAAACAGTTTTTTAGGCTTTTTTCTGATGCCAATTGACAATAAATGTTAAACCTGCTTGAAAATTGATTCTTTTTTATTTAACTTTAAAACGAATCCAAAGAAATTATTTTCGGTGAATCAAAAATCCATCGTATGAGAGGAGTAAACAGAGTGATGCTTATTGGCAATTTAGGAAAAGACCCCGATACGCAATACCTTGAAGGAAATATCGGGGTGGCAAAGTTTCCGCTCGCAACAACAGAGACTTACAAAGACAGGGCTGGAAAATTAATTTCGCAAACAGAATGGCATACCGTGGTGTTGTGGCGCGGTCTTGCTGAGCTTGCCCAGAAATACCTGCACAAAGGAAGTCTCATCTATGTGGAAGGCAGATTAAGAACCCGGAGTTGGGAAGATAAAGAGGGTAATAAAAAATTCGCCACTGAAATCGTCGGTGATAACCTGATCATGCTGGATAAAAGAAGTGAAGGACATGGCGGATACCCATCCACGGGATCTCCGGGTGGAGAAGTAGCAGGGTATCATGGACCCGATGTACCACCACCTATTGGTGATGATCCGTCAGAAGGGTTACCATTTTAATGATTGTAGTATTTTTGTATAAAATTTACAGCGGCACGCACACAGCGTGCCGCTGTAATCAGAGTTTATTAACACAAAATATTCAATTTGGATCCCCTTCCGCCTGCGCTGCTGCTTTTTTCTAAAACTTTGTTCCTCGCGGTTCTCGACCCGCAAAGTACAACGGTGCTTGTTTTTTTGTTGCTTGCTTTGATAACACTCTCATTTATAGTTTCCGGGGCGGAAGTTGCTTTTTTTTCATTGACCTATAAAGCTATCAGCCTCCTGAAAACAAAACAGGAACATTCATATAAACGCATTATAGTTTTCATCGAAAAGCCAAAAGAGCTTCTTGCTTCACTTCTTATAACGAATAGCTTTTCCAACATCGCAATCATTATTATCTCTAATATTGTTATTGGCAGTGCGATTGAAACAACGGAACTGCACAATAGCTGGATCGAGTTCCTGATAAAAGTTGTACTCGTCGCTTCTATTCTTGTTTTATTTTGCGAAGTAATGCCAAAGGTGTATGCCAATCAGAATAACATCCGCTTCGCGAAGGATTTCGGTATCGTGATCGAAGCGGTGTATTATCTTTTCAGGAGACCTGGTGCCTGGATGATAAAATATACTGATATTATTGAGAAGAAGCTTGCAAAAAATCTCAATGGTGATTATGGGAAGGAAGAGAGAAGGCAGGCGATTGATTTGTATGCCGAAAGCTTTGCCTCTGAAAAGGAAAAAACGATTTTATTGGGGATAGAAAACTTTGGAGAAATCACTGTAAAGCAGGTGATGAAAACAAGAGTTGACGTAAACGGAATTGAATATAAAACCTCATTTTCAGATGTAATAAACCTGGTGGAGGAATTACATTACAGCCGCTTGCCTGTCTATAAGGAAGATCTCGATGAAGTGGTGGGGATTCTGAATACAAAGGATTTGCTGCCCGTTATTGAGAAACCCGATTTTGACTGGCATACATTGATCCGCCTTCCCTATTTCGTGCATGAGCAAAAATTGATTGAGGATCTTTTAAAGGAATTTCAGACAAGGCATATTCATTTTGCAATTGTGGTTGATGAGTTTGGCGGAACGAGCGGCATCGTAACATTGGAAGATGTGCTTGAAGAAGTAATAGGAGACATAAGAGATGAATTTGATGAAGAAGAAAGTGGATTTAAAAGGCTTGATGATCACAATTATATCTTCGATGGGCGCACCATGATAAATGATGTATGCAAGCTGATGGAGCTACCGCCTGATACTTTTGACCGGATAAAAGGTGAAAGCGATTCGCTGGCAGGCCTCTTGCTTGAACTCACGGGTGAAATACCGGGTGTAAACCAGGTGATAAACAGCGGTGATTTTGATTTTACGGTACTTGAAATTATAAAAAACCGTTTGCAAAAAATAAAGATAAGTATCAGGCATCCCGCATCGTCATGAATACAGTAACCTTGAAACATCTGCTACGAGAGATAAAAAAAGAAACTTTTTTTTCAGCAATTTTTTTATTGATATCTGTTACCTGTAACAGCCCTTATACACAAAAACCTGCAGGCTATTTTAAAATCTCTTTCCCGCAAAAAGAATACAGGTTATTTGATAAAGCGGATTATCCTTACACATTTGAATATCCTGTATATGCAGATATTATTAAGGACAGCAGTTTTTTAGGCGACACTACAGAAAACCCCTGGTGGATAAATGTTGATTTTCCGCAGTTTTACGGCAGAATTTATATAAGTTATAAGTCAATCGGACCAAACAAACTGGAAAAGTTATTGAGCGATGCATTTATCATGACGGATAAACATTCCATAAAAGCTTCCTATATTGACCAATCGCTTATAGCTACTGAAAATGGTGTGCATGGTATCTTCTTCAAGGTCGAAGGTGATGTAGCTACAGCCAACCAGTTTTTTCTGACTGATTCAACTAAAAACTTTTTGAGGGGAGCACTGTATTTTGATGCCACACCCAATGAAGACTCTTTGAAGCCTGTAAATGATTTCCTGGTAAGTGATATGAAACATCTGATCAATACTTTCAGGTGGAGAAATACATCGGGTATTCACTAAACAGAAATCGGCGTTTTCAAATTATCTTCACTTAATAAAATTACCTTTATACTAAACCGCACTATGATTGCAATTGACAATAAGCTTATCAGTGATGCGGTTGTTGAAGAACAATTTGTATGTGACCTGCACAAATGCAAAGGAGGCTGTTGCGAAGATGGCGATGCCGGTGCGCCGCTCCAGGCTCCAGAATTAGATGAACTGATTGATAATTATGATATCATAAAGCCTTACTTAACAAATGAAGGAATCCGTGAGATTGAAAAACGCGGAAAATATGTGTATGATGTAGAGTTTGGCTGGACAACACCTACCGTAAATGGACAGATTTGCGCCTACGGCTTTCGTGATAAAAACGGCATCATCAAATGCGCCTTTGAAAAAGCTTTCCTGGATGGGAAAACAGCGTGGAGAAAGCCTTTGAGCTGTCATTTATTTCCCATCCGGGTAAAGAAAAGTAAACATGACCCTGATTTGGAATATGTGAATTATGAACCAAGAGAAGATTTGTGCAAAGCTGCCTGTAAATTGGGAAAGCAATTAAAAGTTCCGGTCTATATCTTTCTCAAAGATGCGATCATCCGGAAATATGGAGAGGAATTTTATGAAGCATTGGAGGCAACTGCCATGCAGTTACAATCAGTTGAAAAAACTATATAAGAATACGTTGCAAAAGAGAGATAATAAAAGTCGTTCAGGTTTAAATAATTGACAGTAAAACATATTTATTCAGATTATAAATAATTATGAAAGGAACAGTAGCCTCTTTTATAGCTAAAAGCACAGTAAAAACAGCCGATCTGGAACACAGGCGCAAAATTAATTTCAACATCGAGAAATATAATGCTGTTGTACCTCAGGGCAAACAGCAGTTCAGTGATCTTAAGCTTGCGCGTGAAGGCGCCAAAAATGTAAAATGGCGTGCTGTTGAAAATCTTGCTTCCTATCTCGAAGAGTTTGAAAAACAGATCACGGCACACGGAGCAAAAGTTATCTGGGCAGAAACAGGCGAACAGGCATTGGTTGAAATTGGAAAAATATGTAAAAAGAAAAAATGCAAAACGCTTGTAAAAAGTAAAAGCATGGTGACTGAAGAAATTCACCTGAACGCTTTTCTGGCTAAGCACGGTATTCAAAGTGTGGAAACTGACCTCGGTGAATATATACAGCAACTTGCTGGCGAACCGCCTTATCATATTGTGACTCCGGCCATGCACAAGAGCAAGGAAGATGTAGCAAAATTATTTTCAGAAAAGCTCGGCACTTCACCTGACTTATCACCGGGGCAATTAACTATGGTAGCACGTAAAACATTGCGTGAAAAGTACGTACAGGCAGAAGTTGGCGTTACCGGTGCAAACTTTATTGTGGCAGATATTGGCGCTGTTGCGATTACCGAAAATGAAGGCAATGCAAGACTATGCTGCGCATGGCCCAAAACACATATTGTGATTGCAGGCATCGAAAAAATGCTTCCTTCACTTAATGACCTTGGATTGTTCTGGCCCTTACTTGCAACTTATGGCACAGGACAAAAACTGACCGTGTATAATACTTTAGTTTGTGGTCCGCGACGTACCAATGAAAATGATGGTCCCGATGAAATGTATGTAATATTGCTCGACAATGGGAGAACCAATCTGCTTGCCGATGCAAAAACAAGAGAAGCTTTATACTGCATTCGTTGCGGCGCCTGTTTGAATGCCTGCCCCGTTTACAAAAACATCGGTGGCCACAGTTATGAAACAGCTTACAGCGGACCAATAGGAAGTGTGATTACGCCGCATTTAAAAAGAATGAATGATTATAAACATCTGAGTTATGCTTCTTCGCTATGCGGAAATTGCACCGAAGTTTGCGCAGTGAAAATTGATCTCCATCAATTGTTACTCGAAAACCGCCATGAGGCAGTGAAAAGAGGCTACAGCAGGTTAAGTGAACGGATTGCATGGAAGATATGGAAAAAAGCGGGCCTTAGCAGAAAGATGATGAACATGGGTTCCGGCTGGCTGAAAAACTGGACAGTAAATAAAATGTTCAGAGGATGGAGAAAGCATAGAAGCAGTTTGAGCTTCAGTCAAAAAACATTTAATGAATTGTGGAAAGAAAGAAATAATAATTAATTGCATTTTGCAGATATAAATGTGCTGCTTGTTTATTCACCACATATCACACCAAGACTTAATTATATCCTTAAAATATTTTTTGGAAACAATTTTATTCTTACAGATAACCGCGAAATTTTTTTTGAGCACCACGAAATAAAAATCAATTATTCTTTTGACAGGATCAGCTTAGATGATTTATGGATTCAACCTTGCGGCCTGTTGTTTCAGGATGATGTAAAACAACAAATTGTTGAATCGTTTACATGGAACACATTAAAAGTATTTTTCAAAACAGAAGGAAACATTCCTTTTGATATTTTTTCGGCCTCATTTTATTTGATAACCTGCTATGAAGAATATTTACCACATATCAAAGATGAATATGGAAGGTATTCGCATGTAAACAGTCTGGCTTTCAGGGAGAATTTTTTGAATCTGCCTTTGGTGAATCTATGGATGAAAGAATTTAAGAAACTGCTGAAAGCTGAATTCCCTTCATATAACCCTGCAGATAAAGTATTCACTTTTATTCCAACTTACGATATTGATATTGCGTATGCGTATTTGCATAAACCTGTCTTAAATAACCTGGGAGGTTTTTATAAAGAATTGTTTACAGGTAAATGGAAACAACTCTCAGAAAGAGCCAATGTTTTCAGAGGATCGAAAAAAGATCCCTTTGATACATATCAATGGCTGGATAATATGCATGTGCGATATAAATTGAAGCCTATTTATTTTTTTCTTATTGCAGAACGAAGAAAAAGTTATGATAAAAATATTTCTCCGCATAATAAAGCAATGCATAATTTGATACAACAGCATACAGCGAAATATGAAGTCGGTATTCATCCTTCATGGCAAAGCGGAGATGATGAAAAAGTATTGTCACAAGAGATACAATTATTATCAGAGATTGCACAGAAAGTTATAGCTAACAGCAGGCAACATTATATAAGAATGGATTTGCCAGGAACTTATCGCCGACTGATAGAAAATGGAATCAAAGATGAGCATTCTATGGGATACGGCAGCATCAACGGTTTCAGGAATTCTTATTGTATGGCACATCAATGGTTTGATCTCGAAAAAAATAAAACGACAAATTTAATTGTGCATCCATTCTGCTACATGGAAGCGAATTCTTTTTTTTAGCAACACTACAGTGCAAAACAAGCCGCAGAGGAATTGAAACATTATTATGACATAACAAAGCAGGTGCAGGGAGAATTGATCACTATCTTCCACAATCATTTTTTAACCGAACAACCGGAATGGATTGAATACAGAAATATGTACAAAGGATTCTTAAAGAATCCAACTTCAACCTCTCACAGCTTGCAATAAAAAAACAGGCGGATAAATAATCCGCCTGTTTTATAAAACAATTTTTAAGATTAAGGTTTTACAAACTTCGCTGATTTCACTCCATCGGCTGTTATCAATTGCACATAATATACTCCACTCTTCAGTGTGGAAACATTAATGTTCAACCGGTTGCCTGTTTGTTGTGAATTTATTTGTTGCGTGTAAACCTGTTTGCCGAATTGATCTGTTATCCTTACACTACCCTGCCCGTTACTTTGTCCGTTAAATACAAGGAACAACTGGTCTTTAACCGGGTTGGGGAATATCGAAAATGAACGTCCATCAGGTGTAAGAACGACGAAGTCAATTTTTGAATAAGTAAATTTACCATCCTGGTCAACCATCTTCAGGCGATAGAAGACTTTGCCTGCTCCGACGCTGATTGCATTGGCATCAGTAAACTGGTAATTTAATTTTTGCGTGCTGTTTCCTGATGCATTGACTGAACCAATTTTTTCAAACCGGGTAGCATCTTTACTGCGTTCGATATCAAAATATTTGGTATTGATCTCTGTAACTGTCGTCCAGTTCAGTAATACATTTTTGCCTGACAATGCAGCAGTGAAATCTAACAATTTAAGCGGCAGCGTACATGATGTGGTGTAATTTAAGGTAGCACGTGTGTCATTTCCCCATACACTTGAATTAGTATCCCATATCTGTGATACAATTTGAAAAAGTCTCCCCTGCCCATCGTAGGTAAGATTACTTTGGGTATTGTTCACCCATAGGTTTGAACCGGTGTCCCAGTTTTGATCTAATCCGTTGATCAAATAACCGCTGCCATCATAAGTGTTGGTGGAAAGCTCAGAATTTACCCAATCAGAAGCCAGCCATACTTCAGTAAGTGAGGTAAGCGGCCTGCCGGAACCATCATAAGTATAGGTATATCTATCTGCATTTTCCCATGCCATTGTGCCACTGTTCCATATTTCTGCTATTTCCTGGCTTACAGATTTATCCGCATTATATGTATAGGTATTTCTTGCCGTATTATCCCATGCCAAAGTGCCGGCATTCCAGGCCTGCTCCAGTTGCTGGTTCACTGTACCATCAGGGTTATTTGTGTAGGTAGTTAATGTACTGTTTACTTGGACAGGAAATAAACTTTCACCTAATGTTGTAATGAGATAACCGCTTCCATCATACGTATTTGTGGTACGACTAAAACTCTGCCATGCGTTAGTTAGCCAAAATTCCACGAGCGTGATAGTTACCTGGAAAGAACCATTGTAAGTATTGGTGGTTCTTTGCAGATTATCCCAACTGCTTGCACCGCTGTTCCAGCTCTGAGAAAGTGTTACACTTATGTGATCTCCCCCGGTGTATGTATAAGTGGTAAGGGCCTGGTTTACCCAAGAGGAGGATGCTGCATTCCAGGACTGAATCAAAGAAGTGAAAAGCTGGCAATCATTGTCATAAGTATTGACAATCCTGGTATCCAATCGCCAGTTATTATTTGTCCATGTTTCGCTGACAAGAGTATCAACTTTAAAACCTGGCTGTGCAGAAATGCTTGCGGTAAATGCAAGACAGAAAATAGCGAGTAGTAAATGTTTCATAGCATAAAATTTTAGTGGTTTTATTTTCCTGGTGTTTAAAAATTGTATTTATCTGTATGGGTTTCATTATTTATCTGAACTGGTTTGTCTGTATATGAAAATTCAATTTTTTGAATATCCCAATAGTCATTTACTGCAGTAATTTATTGCTGGATATTTTAAGCCATAATATTAATAATAAAAAATGGATATTAAGTATAAAATTAGTAAGAAAAATCTCTATATCACCGCAAATA